>NZ_CABTJS010000113.1:0-1085 GCF_902485085.1 uncultured Kluyvera sp. | reverse complement strand
TCACGAAATCTGACGCTCAAATCAGTGGTGGCGAAACCCGACAGGACTATAAAGATACCAGGCGTTTCCCCCTGGTGGCTCCCTCGTGCGCTCTCCTGTTCCTGCCTTTCGGTTTACCGGTGTCATTCCGCTGTTATGGCCGCGTTTGTCTCATTCCACGCCTGACACTCAATTCCGGGAAGGCAGTTCGCTCCAAGCTGGACTGTATGCACGAACCCCCCGTTCAGTCCGACCGCTGCGCCTTATCCGGTAACTATCGTCTTGAGTCCAATCCGGAAAGACACGACTTATCGCCACTGGCAGCAGCCACTGGTAACAGGATTCACGGAGCAGAGTAGTAGAGTGCTTCTACAGAGTTCTTGAAGTGGTGGCCTGACTGCGGCTACACTGGAAGGACAGTTTTGGTATCTGCGCTCCGTGAAAGCCAGTTACCTTCGGAAAAAAGAGTTGGTAGCTCTTGATTCCGGCAAACGAACCACCGTTGGTAGCGGTGGTTTTTTTGTTTGCAGGACATGAGATTACGACGCAACAGAAAGGATCTCAAGAAGTTCCTTGCTGTATTGCTACTATCCTAGAGATCTGCCCCATTAGGGGCATTATCAGATGACGGCCTTGTAATCCACGATAAAAAACCCAGAAACCAGAAGAGTTGGCCCAGCGACATATGGGTAATGCTGCCAACTTACTGATAGTGTTTTATGTTCAGATAGTGTCCGATGACTTTGTCATGCAGCTCCACCGATTTTGAGAACGACAGTGACTTCCGTCCCAGCCTTGCCAGATGTTGTCTCAGATTCAGGTTATGTCGCTCAATGCGCTGAGTATAACGCTTGCTGATAACGTGGCAGCTTTCCCTTCAGGCGTGATTCATACAGCGGCCAGCCATCCGTCATCCATACCACGACCTCAAAGGCCGACAGCAGGCCAAGAAGACGCTCCAGCGTGGCCAACGTGCGTTCACCGAATACGTGCGCCACAACCGTCCTCCGTATCCTGTCATACGCGTAAAACAGCCAGCGCTGACGTGATTTAGCACCGACGTAGCCCCACTGTTCGTCCATTTCAGCGCAGACAATCACATCACT
>NZ_CABTJS010000112.1:0-3750 GCF_902485085.1 uncultured Kluyvera sp. | reverse complement strand
CGATGGTAGTGTGGGGTCTCCCCATGCGAGAGTAGGGAACTGCCAGGCATCAAATTGCAGTAAACCGGGATGAATAATCCGGGTAGTGACAAAGAAATTCGGTGGAGCGGTAGTTCAGTCGGTTAGAATACCTGCCTGTCACGCAGGGGGTCGCGGGTTCGAGTCCCGTCCGTTCCGCCACTTATTTAAAATTAAGCCTGCTACATTAGCAGGCTTAATGATAAGAAAAATTAAGAAGTCTTTAGGGGCGTAGCTCAGTTGGTAGAGCACCGGTCTCCAAAACCGGGTGTCGCGAGTTCGAGTCTCTCCGCCCCTGCCATATATAATCCTTTGCTTAGGCAAAGGATTTTTTTTGCCCAAAATTTGCCTTTCTTAAAGGCCCATCGCTATTCACTCCGGGCCACTCATTTCCCTTGGTTATCAAAAAACGTTGTTTTTCAATATGTCGCGAATTTGCGCCTGTTTGTCGCTATTTTGCAGCCAGATCGCGTATAAAGGCCGTGAAATTGATGAACCATCAGCAACTGGATATAGGCCGTTTTGTTCCTGTGCCCACGACGTTGGCAACCAGGTACAACCCTTTAACGGCAGCAGCTGTCGATAGGCCAGACTCGCCGAACTGGTGGTTAACAACGGAATATCATCGCTGGCAATAAGCCCGGTTTCATGCTGCTGAAAATCCGCGCCCCACTCGAGACGGAGATAGTTGAGATCGGCTTTGATGGTGGCCGGTGACGCGCAAAACAGCTCCAGAGTAAAATGTCCCAGCAGCTGGCTGCTGAATTCATCCATCTTTGGTGTTTCTGTGGTGATCAGTAGATCGAGCTGGCGCTCATGCAACTGCTTCACCAGAGACTGGCGTTGCGCAATTCGTGCTTCAAACTGCAGGGCATCATCCGCCTGGTAGAGCCTTCCTAGCCACTCATTGAGCATACACTCCCACAGTGAAGCGCTGGCCCCAATCGAAAATTCGTTGTGCCGTGAGGTGCTGGCAACCTCCTTACGAGCTGCCTGCCATGTACTCATCAACGTCTCTGCGTAAGGGAGCAGCTTTTCTCCCGCTGCCGTCAGCCGTATGTTATTGCGGTGACGAGTAAATAAATTAACACCAAGCTGATTTTCTAACTGACGAATACGAAAGCTCACCGCAGATTGTGTCAGATAGAGCGCTTCTGCGGCTCGCCCGAAGTGGCGAGTTCTGCTCACTTCGAGGAAAGTTTTCAGCAATTCGGTATCCACAGCTTTCTCCGCAAAATTTTTTGTCGTAATGATTTAAATCTTTTGTTTTACACTCTGTCAAGCGTATCTAATACTCCGCGCCATAAATAGCTCGGCCAAAGAATTAGGAGCGTGTAGGATGGCGGAAAGCTTTACGACGACTAATCGTTTTTTCGATAATAAAAATTATCCGCGCGGGTTCTCTCGTCATGGTGACTTCACCATCAAAGAGGCGCAGCTGCTGGAACGTTATGGCTTTGCCTTTAACGAACTCGATCTTGGCAAGCGTGAGCCTGCAACCGATGAGGAACACCAGTTCGTCGCGGTATGCCGCGGTGAGCGTGAACCGGCTTCAGAAGCTGAACGCGTATGGCACAAGTATGTGACTCGCATTAAGCGCCCTAAGCGTTTCCATACGCTGTCCGGTGGTAAACCGCAGATGGAAGGCGCTGACGACTACACTGAAAGCGACGATTAAGAAAAAGGGGCTCCGGCCCCTTTTTTATTGCAGTAAGGTTTGCAGGTGGCTAAGCATGCGATCAATCCCACGGTAGCTTAACGCTTCCTGCAAATGTCGACGCTCGATGGCGTCAACGCCCTCCATATCGGCCAACGTGCGTGCAACCTTAAGTAGCCGCTGCCAGGCACGTATCGAAAGCCCCAGTTGCGTGAGCGTCTGTTCCAACCACCGTGAATCCTCATCGCAAAGGGCGCAATGCAGCCTTGCCTCACCGCTACCGAGATGGGCATTAAGCTTCCCCTGCCGAGTAAACTGACGCTGATGGGCAGCAATCACGCGACGCTGTACCTCCCGACTACTCTCTTCGAGACGAACGGGTTGGCTTAGCAATCCTGGCGGAGGCATGGGTATCTCGAGCGATAAATCGAAACGGTCGAGGAAAGGCCCCGACAGACGATTGAGATAGCGCAGCGTCTGTTCTGGCGTGCAGCGATTGTGCTTTCCCTCATAGTGTCCGGTCGGGCTGGGATTCATGGCAGCAATAAGCTGGAAGCGAGCAGGGTAGGTGATTTTGGCGCGCGTCCGTGAAATATGGATCTTACCCGACTCGATAGGCTCTCTTAACGCGTCCAGCACCCGACGTTCAAACTCCGGCAGCTCATCCAGAAATAGAATGCCGTTATGGGCCAGAGATACCTCTCCAGGGGCAGGTATTGACCCTCCGCCCACCATCGCCGTTAACGAGGCGCTATGGTGCGGTGCGCGAAAAGGGCGGCAGCGCCACTCGGCCTGCACGCGGCGACTATTTTCCAGACTGATGATAGCGGCGCTTTCCAGCGCCTCGCGATCGTTAAGCGGTGGTAGTAGACCTCTGAGCCTGGAAGCGAGCATGGTTTTGCCGGTGCCCGGTGGGCCTATCAGCAATAAATTATGCCCGCCCGCCGCCGTCACCTCTAACGCGCGCTTCCCCTGCTGCTGCCCGATGACTTCACTCAGGTCGTCAGCCGCCTCGGTAATTACAGGTGTCTCCGCAGGTGGGAGGCGCAATTCCTGCTTTCCTTCCAGAAACGCACACACTTCCAGAAGATGGCTGGCGATAAGACAATCGTTGCCGCCTAGCAGCCCAACCAACGGGGCATCGTCTTCAGCAAGTACTATCTGCCGCCCGGCGTTGATGGCCTCCATTGCCGCAGAGATGGCTCCAGGAATGCCGCGTAATGCGCCTGTAAGCGCTAATTCCCCCACGAACTCATATTGACCCAGTTTCTGGGTGCTAAGCTGCTCAGAAGCCGCCAGGAGCGCAATAGCGATAGGTAAATCATATCGACCGCCTTCTTTCGGCAGGTCGGCGGGAGCCAGGTTGATGGTGATTTTTTTCGCCGGAAAGGTATAACCGCTGTTGATGATTGCGCTGCGAACCCGATCCCGGGACTCCTTGACGGTCGTTTCCGGCAGACCCACCATCACCAGCCCCGGCAGCCCCTGGCTAATATGCACTTCAATGGTAATGAGCGGCGCATTCACGCCGAGCGCTGCGCGCGTATAGACGACGGATAGTGACATAATTCCTCCCTGATAAAGGGCATTATGCATCGACGTACTGTCGCATTTATCTGTCACTTCGTGAGTTTACGCGCCTCATTCCTGTTTTTTTGCTACTTTTCATGCATTGTCATTTTTCACGGAAGCATGCCCGCATTTTTTTATGCTGCCGTCCAGCCACGCCCGTTTTTGTGCCCGGTGAACGCCAAATGGTGAAATATTTTCATTTCATAATTTTTCTATATAAAACAAATCTTTTTCTAAAGATTCTTAGCGTGGTAATCAATGTCGTCATAAAAAAAACTTGTGCATTTTGTGATGTCTGTGGTAACTCTGTAGGTATTCCTTCGAACAAGATGCAAGAATAGACAAAAATGACAGCCCTTCTACGAGTGATTAGCCTGGTCGTGATTAGCGTGGTGGTGATTATTATCCCACCGTGCGGGGCTGCACTTGGACGAGGAAAGGCTTAGAAATCAAGCCTTAACGAACTAAGACCCCCGCACCGAAAGGTCCGGGGGTTTTTTTAT
>NZ_CABTJS010000111.1:0-27212 GCF_902485085.1 uncultured Kluyvera sp. | reverse complement strand
CCAGCACGAAATCATATGCAAAAGTTTGATACCAGGACCTTCCAGGGCCTGATCCTGACCTTACAGGATTACTGGGCTCGTCAGGGCTGCACCATTGTTCAACCACTGGACATGGAAGTTGGCGCCGGCACCTCACACCCAATGACTAGCCTGCGTGCGTTGGGGCCAGAACCGATGGCGACTGCCTACGTGCAGCCTTCACGCCGCCCAACCGACGGCCGCTATGGCGAAAACCCGAACCGTTTACAGCACTACTATCAGTTCCAGGTAGTGATTAAACCGTCTCCGGACAACATCCAGGAGCTGTACCTCGGATCGCTGAAAGAGCTGGGTATGGACCCGACCATCCACGACATTCGTTTCGTGGAAGACAACTGGGAAAACCCAACGCTGGGTGCCTGGGGTCTGGGTTGGGAAGTGTGGCTGAACGGTATGGAAGTGACGCAGTTCACTTACTTCCAGCAGGTTGGCGGTCTGGAATGTAAACCGATCACCGGTGAGATCACCTATGGTCTGGAACGTCTGGCAATGTACATTCAGGGCGTAGACAGCGTTTACGACCTGGTCTGGAGCGACGGCCCGCTGGGTAAAACCACCTACGGCGATGTGTTCCATCAGAACGAAGTGGAGCAGTCCACTTACAACTTCGAATACGCGGACGTGGACTTCCTGTTCACCTGCTTCGAGCAGTACGAGAAAGAAGCGCAGCAGCTGCTGGCGCTGGAAACTCCGCTGCCGCTGCCTGCTTACGAGCGTATTCTGAAGGCCGCCCATAGCTTTAACCTGCTGGATGCGCGTAAAGCCATCTCTGTCACCGAACGTCAGCGCTATATCCTGCGCATTCGTACCCTGACCAAAGCAGTGGCAGAAGCTTACTATGCTTCCCGTGAAGCCCTCGGCTTCCCGATGTGCAACAAGAATAAATAAGAGGCGGCCATGTCTGAGAATACTTTTCTGGTGGAAATCGGCACTGAAGAGCTGCCACCAAAAGCGCTGCGCAACCTGGCTGAATCCTTTGCCGCGAACGTCACGGCAGAGCTGGATAACGCGGGCCTCGCGCACGGTAACATTGAATGGTTTGCTGCCCCACGCCGTTTGGCGCTGAAAGTGGCAAATCTGGCATCTGCGCAAGCGGATCGCGAAGTTGAAAAACGCGGCCCGGCAATCGCCCAGGCGTTCGACGCTGAAGGTAAACCAAGCAAAGCGGCTGAAGGCTGGGCGCGCGGCTGCGGTATTACCGTCGATCAGGCTGAGCGCCTGACCACTGACAAAGGCGAATGGCTGCTGTATCGCGCGCACGTGAAGGGCGAAAGTACCGAAGCGCTGCTGCCGAACATGATTGCCAACTCGCTGGCTAAACTGCCAATTCCTAAGCTGATGCGTTGGGGCGCGTCCGACGTCCACTTCGTGCGTCCGGTGCACACCGTGACTCTGCTGCTGGGTGATAAAGTCGTTCCGGCGACCATCCTCGGCGTACAGTCCGATCGCATCATCCGCGGTCACCGCTTTATGGGTGAGCCTGAGTTCACCATCGACAATGCCGATCAGTACCCGCAAATCCTGCTGGAACGCGGCATGGTGATGGCTGACTACGAAATGCGTAAAGCCAAAATCAAAGCTGACGCTGAAGAAGCGGCACGTAAGATTGGCGGCAACGCTGATCTCAGCGAAAGCCTGCTGGAAGAAGTCACCTCGCTGGTGGAATGGCCGGTGGTGCTGACCGCGAAATTCGAAGAGAAATTCCTCGCGGTACCCGCCGAAGCGCTGGTTTACACCATGAAGGGCGACCAGAAGTACTTCCCGGTTTACGACAACGCTGGCAAGCTGCTGCCAAACTTCATCTTCGTGGCAAACATCGAGTCGAAAGACCCGCAGCAGATTATCTCCGGTAACGAGAAAGTGGTTCGTCCACGTTTGGCCGATGCGGAGTTCTTCTTCAATTCCGACCGTAAAAAACGTCTGGAAGATCACCTGCCGCGTCTGCAAACCGTGCTGTTCCAACAGCAACTGGGTACGCTGCGCGACAAAACTGACCGTATTCAGGCGCTGGCCGGCTGGATCGCGGGTCAGATTGGTGCTGACGTCAACCACGCGACCCGTGCGGGCCTGCTGTCTAAGTGTGACCTGATGACCAACATGGTCTTCGAGTTCACCGACACCCAGGGCGTGATGGGCATGCACTACGCACGCCACGATGGCGAAGCGGAAGATGTTGCCGTTGCGCTGAACGAACAGTACCAGCCGCGCTTTGCCGGTGATGACCTGCCGTCTAACCCGGTTGCCTGCGCGCTGGCGATTGCGGACAAGATGGACACCCTGGCGGGTATCTTCGGTATTGGTCAGCATCCGAAAGGCGACAAAGACCCGTTTGCGCTGCGTCGTGCTGCGCTGGGCGTGCTGCGTATTATCGTTGAGAAGAACCTGCCGCTGGATCTGCAGACCCTTACCGAAGAAGCGGTGCGTCTGTACGGTGACAAGCTGACCAACGCTAAAGTGGTGGATGAAGTTATCGACTTCATGCTCGGTCGTTTCCGCGCCTGGTATCAGGACGAAGGCTATACCGTTGACACCATTCAGGCGGTACTGGCGCGTCGCCCAACCCGTCCAGCAGACTTCGATGCTCGTATGAAGGCCGTGTCCCACTTCCGCACTCTGGAAGAGGCCTCTGCACTGGCTGCGGCTAACAAGCGTGTATCCAACATCCTGGCGAAATCTGACGAGACGCTGAACGATATCGTTCACGCTTCCGTGCTGAAAGAAGCGGCGGAAATCAAGCTGGCGGGCAACCTGGTTGTGTTGCGCGACAAGCTGCAGCCGTACTTTGCAGAAGGTCGTTATCAGGAAGCGTTGGTTGAACTGGCATCCCTGCGTGAGCCGGTGGATGAGTTCTTCGAGAACGTGATGGTGAACGCAGAAGATAAAGACGTGCGTATCAACCGTCTGACGCTGCTGTCGAAACTGCGCGATCTGTTCCTGCAGGTAGCGGATATTTCCCTGCTGCAGTAATTGTTCTGTTAATAAATAAAAGCCTGCTCTCGAGCAGGTTTTTTTGTACCTTAAATATGATTAGGGGAACGATTAATAATTCTTTGATTTATTTAAATCGACATAATTATTGATAGGCGAGAAATATTTTAGGAATACATCAAAGAAAGGTATTTTGATATTTAAGGTAGAATGATTGCGGGTGCTTGAGACTGTCTGTCTCAGGTATTCACCCGATGGCAGACAGAGAAAAGCCCCACCTGACGATAAATCAAAGTGAGGCCAACTCTATGCCTAGACCACATAAGGTTAGCCTCTTACTTGTTGAAAATCAACACAGGAGGCAAAGGATGCCGCAAAAATCTATGTTGTATAGTTTGATAGTGATATGTCTCACTATTCTATTATTTACCTGGATGGTTCGTGATTCATTATGTGAGTTGCATATTAAGCAAGGAAATAATGAGTTAGCGGCATCTTTAGCCTGCGATATGAAACAGTAAGGGCGTACGGCGGGGAGAATTCCCCGCCGCTATTGCGGTGTTATGCAGGCTCAATGCACCCTATTTTTTTACAAAATAATATTAAGGCTTCCCGTTAACGGGAGGCCTTTTTTTGTGGATAGGAAGGTTGCGCAAAAAAGAACCTTGAAATGACTGGCGCAATACGTTTATCCTTTGCCGCGACGAACCCCTCGTCTCACTGAGGCACACTGAAAATGGACAAACACACCTGCTGAATTCGAATCCTTGCTGGGCGCTTGCCGCAAGCAGGGGAACTATTGATTTCATTCAGGAGTGCTTATGGCCCATTGTGCGCAATCCCCTTCTTTTATTTTACATCAGGTTACCTGTCAGTTTGCGACGGGTGATACCCTTTTCGGCCCGCTGAGTTTATCGCTGGAGCGTTCACACTGTGGCCTTGTCGGGCGTAACGGCATGGGCAAATCGCGGCTGCTGCGGCTATTGGCTGGCGTCGATGAACCTTCCACCGGACATATCGAATGCTTCGCGTCCCGAGCTTACGTCGCGCAGCAACATGCGGCCTCAGCGGAGACCACGCTGGCTGAGCTGCTGGGTTACGGAGCCGTTTTCGCCGCGCTGCAGCGTCTTGAGCAGGGTCAGCCGTACGACGACGATATCGAAAGTCTGGATGGTTTCTGGGATCTGCCGGACCGGCTTCGCACCGCCTTTCAGGACGCGGGGCTGGGTGAGTTTAACCCATTAAGGCTGGCTGGTTCCTTAAGCGGCGGTGAGCGGGTGAAAGCGCTGCTTTGCGCTGCGTTTACCTCCGGTGCCAATTTCCTGCTGCTCGATGAACCGACCAACCATCTGGACCGCCCGGGGCGCGAGTGGTTCTATCGACAGCTTGATGCCTGGCAGGGTGGGGCGCTTGTCGCGAGCCACGACCGGGAGCTGCTAGCGCGGATGCCACGTATTCTTGAGTTGAGCCCTACGGCGCTTCGCAGCTATGGCGGCAGCTACGTAGAATATCAGCAGCAGCGTGATGCGGAGCAGCAGGCGGCGCGAGCCGCGCTCGAGCATGTTGCCACTGAACGTCGCCGCTCGCGTGCCAGGCAGCACAAAGAGCATGATGATTGCCAGAGACGTTCAGCAAAAACGTTGCGTACAGTTGATGCTCTCAATATCGCGTCATTTGAGCGGGTGAAGTACAAAGGGGCGGCGCGAGAGCGGCCTGGCACTTTGCTGCGCCAGCATCGTGAGCAGCAAAGTGCGCTGGATAATGCCGTAAAGCAGGCTCGGGAACGCGTGGAAGAGGATACGCCAGTGATGTTCACACTGCCCGGCAGTGAAGTGCCCAGCGGTAAACAGGTGCTGGTGCTGGAGTCGCTACAGCTGGCTCATCAGACGCATTCCGCCCTCGACTGGCGCATGGACGGCCCGATGCGGGTGGCGCTACGTGGCCCCAATGGTTGTGGAAAAACGACGCTGCTCAAAACCTTGATGGGGCTTGAGACACCGCTTGCCGGGCGCAGCCAGCTCTCTGTCTCTGCCGCCTGGCTGGATCAACATCTTAGCCAGTTCGATCTGTCGTTATCGGTAATGGCGCATCTGCGGGCGGGCGACACGCCGCAGGAAGAGGGTGCGATGCGTACTCGGCTAGCGCAGCTACAGCTTGGCGCGGACAAAGTGAACCTACCGTTAGCGGCACTCAGTGGGGGAGAACGATTAAAAGCGGCGTTGGCCTGCGTGCTGTGGCGGCGAGAGGCGACGCAGTTATTACTGCTGGATGAGCCGACTAACCATCTTGACCTTGCATCGGTGCAGGCGATTGAAGCAGCGCTGGCTGATTTTCCAGGCGCGATGCTGGTGGTGTCTCACGATGAGGCGTTCTTGCAGGGGCTGAAACTGACGCATGCGCTGGAGTGGCATGAATCGGGGTGGCATTTTACCGCGCTATAGATAAAAAAATCCCCGCCATAAGGCAGGGATTTTCAATTCTTAGCGGCGTTAACTTACAGGGAAGTTACGTTGCCAGCTGCTGGGCCTTTAGCGCCGTTCTCGATGGTGAAGGAAACTTTCTGACCTTCGTCCAGAGATTTGTAGCCATCGTTCTGGATAGCGGAGAAGTGTACGAACACGTCTTTAGAACCATCGTCAGGAGTGATGAAGCCGAAACCTTTATCAGCGTTGAACCATTTTACGATACCAGTCATTTTACCGGACATAGAAATTACCTTTAAAAATTAATTGAGCCTTTCGGCGATATGGCATGCTTTACAGAATTTAAAGCGTAAAGGAATGTCGCTACGAGGGGTACCAATGGATAACCTTGAAGGGAACTGCTTTACTCAACTGCTTTGTGGTCTGTATGTCAAACCGTGGATGTATTAACGCATAACTCTCACCGCAAAAGCAAACGTTATCTGCACATAATTTACTATGCTCCTGGGGGGTAGGCAGAGTAATTGATGTTTAATAGTTTGATAAATATGAATTATTATCAGTTGTGAGTGTGTTGTAAAAAAATATCATTTAGCCCCGGTAGCGCACTGCCGGGGCTAAATATCAGACTTTTTGCGCCGATTCCGCTAACGCTGCCGCTGCGTTGTCGCCTTGATTGTGCTGATTTTTACCGGCGATGTACTTCACCATCAGCGCGATGGCCGACAGGACCGCGGGTATGGCCAGCAGAGCGAAAATGGTTTTAAAGGAGAGCTCTGCCTGCATCAGGAATGCACCGCTAAATGCGCCGAGGATACCCCCAAAGCGGCCTAGTCCCAGCATCCAGGCTACGCCCGTTGCTCGGCCCTGCGTTGGGTAAAACCCAGCGGCCAACGCAGGCATGGATGACTGCGCGCCGTTCATAATCGTCCCGGCGATAAACACCATGACGCCCATCAGCACCAGATTACTGGTTGAGAAACCAACCAGACAAACAAAGACTCCGGTTAATAGGTAGCCCACGGCAACGACTTTATTCGGGTTGATTTTGTCCATCAACGCGCCTAATACCAGCACGCCAATCCCTCCGCCGAGTGGGAACAGCGCGGTAATCACGGAAGCCTGGCTCAGCGTTGCGCCAGTCTCACGAATTAACAGCGGCAGCCAGCTGGTCAGCAGATAGAAGATAAGCAGACCCATAAAGTAGGTCAGGCACAGCATGATGGTGCCCACCAGGTAGCGCGGCGAGAAGATAACCCCCAGCGCTGACTGCTCCTTGACCTGACCAGCCTCTTGCAGGACAAACCGGGTGTTTTCTGGCAGCGCGGCAATGTGGCGCAGAATATTGGCAATCTGCTGTTGAGAACGGTTTTTTACTGCCAGATAGCGAGCCGATTCTGGCAACATGAAAATTAACGCGACTGCCAACGCCAGCGGCATGACGCCGCCCAGCACCAGTACGCTCTGCCAGCCGTAGTGTGGAATCATCCATGCAGAGATAAACCCACCGAGCGAAGAACCAATCGGGAAACCAACGAACATCAGGTTCACCAGCAGTGCGCGACGGCGCTCCGGCGCGTACTCGCTCATGAGCGTTGCGGCGTTTGGCATGGCGGCACCCAGCCCCAGCCCGGTTAAGAAACGTAGAACGGTCAGCTGCGTCAGCGAAGTAGCAAAAGCGGTAATCAGACTGAAGCCGCCAAAGACCAGGATCGATAGCACCAGCACTTTTTTGCGCCCAATGCGGTCGGCCATCGGCCCTGCGGTCAGCGCGCCGACGGCAAGGCCTACCAGCGCGGCGCTCATCACCGGACCAAGGTCAGATTTTTGTACGCCCCATTCCTGAACCAGATCGGATGCGATGAAGCCAATAATGGCGGTATCGAAGCCGTCCAGCGCGACGGTGATAAAGCACAGTACCAGAATCATCCACTGGTACTTTGAGAAGGGGTTGCGGTTGATAAAAGCCTGAATATCCGTTGTTGTCTGTGTTGTCATGCGGTAATTCCTGCTAAGCGGTGCGAGTAAGTGGTTTTTTCAACGCTTATCTTTCTCGCCGGTATTGAGGTAATTGGGCGATTATCGAACGCTTTGTCGTTAATCGTTCATTAAATAAAATCACTTATGCAGCAGGACAACAATCCACCGTGGCCAGGAAGTGTGCGATTATCGTTCTCTCAATGCGAAGTGGGTGCATTGATGGGTGAAAAACAAAGGAATATCATATTCTTATGTCTATTTAGTTATCGTGATTTCATCGTGATAAATGTGATGTATGCAACAATCAATTAACAATGTGCGCGAACCGCTGGAGAACGTATGAAAAAGGTATCTTGCGGCGCGGCTCTGGACTATCCTTGTCACCGTTGGGCACGCGTGTGCCGGTTTGCGCTTTTTTTTGGCTGAAGGAGTATTAAAATGGCGTCAGGAAAGTCCTGCTCTCGCTGGTTTGCGCCTGTTGCGGCGATATTAATGGTGGTTAGCCTGAGTGGGTGTTTTGATAAGGAAGGCGATCAGCGTAAAGCATTCGTCGATTTCCTGCAGAATACGGTAATGCGTGGCGGTGAACGCCTGCCGACGCTGACCGCTGACCAGAAAAAACAGTTCGGACCGTTTGTTTCCGACTATGCCGTCATTTATGGCTACTCACAGCAGGTAAGCCAGGCGATGGATGCCGGTTTACGTCCGGTTGTCGATAGCGTTAACGCGATTCGCGTACCGCAAGATTACATGACCCAGCGCGAACCGCTGCGTCAAGCTAATGGTTCACTGGGTGTGCTGAGCCAGCAGCTGCAGAATGCGAAAATGCAGGCTGATGCCGCGCATGCTGCGCTGAAACAGGCTGATGATCTCAAGCCTGTATTTGATCAGGTTTACAGCAAAGTCGTGACCGGCCCGTCCGATGCGCTGCAGCCGCTGATTCCCGCTGCGCAGGTGTTTACCCAGCAGCTGGTGCAGGTCGGTGATTTCGTGGCGCAACAGGGCACTCAGGTGAGCTTTGTCGCGAACGGTATTCAGTTCCCGACTTCACAGCAGGCGAGTCAGTATAATTCACTGATTGGCCCGCTGGCGGCACAGCACCAGGCGTTTAGCCAGGCGTGGACCGCGGCAGTTAACGCGACAAAATAAGCATTATGGCTGCCCGGCATCACGTCGGGCAGCGTCGTTTTATCCCGCAACCTGCGGGTTCACGCAGTTCTTCTCAACGTTCCCCTTCAGCGCATCAATCAGGTTATCCACCGCACAGGCCGCCATGTTGTAGCGGGTTTCATGCGTCGCGGAACCGATATGCGGCAGCGCCACCACGTTAGGTAGCTTCAGCAACGGCGAGTTCACCGGCAACGGCTCTTGCTCAAACACGTCCAGCCCCGCGGCGTGGATATCGCCATTTTGCAGCGCGGCAATCAGCGCCTGTTCATCCACTACCGGGCCACGACCGGCGTTAATGAAGATGGCGGATGACTTCATCCGTGCGAACTGCTCTGCGCCGAACAGATGGTGGGTTTCCTCGGTGAGCGGCAGGATCAGGCAGACAAAATCTGCCTCGGCCAGCAGCGTATTTAAATCACAATAGCGGGCGTTAAAGCGCTCTTCCGCTTGTGGATGGTGGCGTCGTGCATTGTAGAGAATTGGCATATTGAAACCGAAGTGCGCGCGCTGGGCGAGTGCCATGCCAATGCGCCCCATCCCGACGATCCCCAGCGTCTTGTGGTGGACATCGATGCCGAACCAGTCAGGGCCGATGCCCTGTTTCCACTCGCCTGCTTTTACACGCTCGGCAACTTCAACCACGCGACGAGCAGAGCTTAATACCAGCGCCATCAACGTATCGGCCACGGTTTCAGTCAGCACGGTTGGCGTGTGCATCAGCAGAACGCGACGATTGTTCAGCGCATCTACATCAAAATTGTCATAGCCCACGGAAATAGTGGAAGCGGCACGCAGCTTCGGCATGTTCTCCAGCAAAGCGGTATCTACGTTTTCGCTGGAACCCAGCAGCCCAACGGCATTCGCAAAGGCATCGGCGTGCTGCTGTACGGTCTCTGGGTGCAGGTTTGGCACGCGGGTGACGGTGAAGTTGTCGTTCAGGCGTTGTAACAAATCGTCGGGCAGGGCTTTGTAGAGAATAACGGACGGCTTCATGGGGATCTCCATGGATTGAAGAGAGAAGAGTTGATCGTTAGCAGGCTTAACAATCCCACAGCGGGGCGAAAAGTACCAGCCCAGAAAATGGGGAGGGATGAACGCCGGGCAGGGGGCAAGCCCTGTCCGGCAGAGAGATTACTGCGGGCTTAAGGTGATTTCTACGCGACGGTTCTGCGCTTTGCCTTCGGCGGTACTATTGCTGGCGATAGGATTCGCCGGGCCCATGCCGGAAGTACGGATGCGGGCAGCGGCCACGCCCTGAGTGATAAGCGAGCTGGCTACGGAGTCAGCGCGCTGCTGGGACAGCGTCATGTTCAACTGCTGGCTGCCGGTGCTGTCGGTATAGCCGACCACGTTCACGGCGGTTTTTTCGTACTCTTTCAGCACCATTGCCACGCCGGTCAGGGTATTGGCACCTGCTGGTTTCAGCGTAGAAGAGGAGCTGTCGAAGGTGACGTTGTTTGGCATATTCAACACGATGTTGTTGCCATTACGCGTAACGCTCACGCCGGTTCCCTGCATTTTCTGACGCAGCTTGGCTTCCTGGGCATCCATGTAGTAACCCACGCCACCGCCGACGGCTGCACCTGCGGCGGCGCCAATCAGCGCACCTTTGCCGCGGTCGTGTTTAGAGGATGCCAGTGCGCCGATACCCGCGCCCACTAAGGTTCCGAGGCCTGCGCCGATGCCGGTTTTGCTGGCTTCCTGTTCGCCAGTGTACGGGTTGGTGGTACAGCCAGAAACTGCCAGTGCGCCGCTAACCAGGGCCGCAATCATGAGCATGCGTTTTTTCATCTTATTTCCTTAATCCTTTTTATTCTTTGCCACGGCAGGTGTGGCGGTTGATTATGACGTGCAAAACCGGGGAAAATTCCCGGGAGATTTTGTCTTTTTGTAAAAAACATTGAGCGATGAACAAAACATCGCCGAATCACCTGCATCAGCTATCCAGGAGCACGCTTTGCCACACTCACCGACCACGAAAACTATCCTGACCGCTGCCCATTGGGGCCCTATGCTGGTTGAAACCGATGGCGAGCGCGTGCTCTCTTCACGCGGTGCGCTGAAAACGTCATTCGATAACTCGTTGCAGAGCGTGGTGCGCGATCAGGTACACAGTAAAACGCGGGTGCGTTACCCGATGGTGCGTAAAGGATTTCTGGCTTCACCGAGTCGCCCACAGGGCATTCGCGGGCAGGATGAATTTGTGCGAGTGAGCTGGGATGAGGCGCTGACGCTGATAGATAGGCAGCACCGCCGCATTCGCGAAAGCTACGGGCCGTCGTCGATTTTTGCGGGCTCCTACGGTTGGCGCTCTAACGGCGTGCTGCATAAGGCGGCGACGCTGCTCCAGCGCTACATGAGCCTGGCAGGCGGCTACACCGGGCATCTGGGCGATTATTCTACCGGCGCGGCGCAGGCCATCATGCCGCACGTGGTGGGCGGCAATGAGGTCTACCAGCAGCAGACCAGCTGGCCGATGGTGCTGGAGCATACTGACGTGGTGGTGCTGTGGAGCGCCAACCCGATGAATACGCTGAAAATTGCCTGGAACGCTTCCGATGAGCAGGGGCTGCCCTATTTTGAACAGCTGCGGAAAAGCGGTAAACGCCTGATCTGTATCGATCCGATGCGATCGGAAACCGTCGCGTTTTTCGGTGAGTCGATGGAGTGGATAGCGCCACATATGGGCACGGATGTGGCGCTGATGCTGGGCATCGCCCATACGCTTTTAGTGAATAATTGGCACGATGCGGACTTTTTATCGCGCTATACCACCGGGTTTCCGATTTTTGCTGATTATCTGCTGGGTAAAGAAGACGGTGAGGAAAAATCCGCCGAGTGGGCTGCGACGATTTGCGGCATCAGTGCAGATAAAATCCGCGAATTGGCAGAGATATTCCATAAAAATACCACCATGCTGATGTCCGGCTGGGGGATGCAGCGCCAGCAGTTTGGCGAACAGAAACACTGGATGCTGGTGACGCTCGCCGCCATGCTGGGGCAGATTGGTACGCCGGGCGGCGGCTTTGGCCTCTCTTATCACTTCGCGAACGGCGGTAACCCGACGCGTCGCGCGGCGGTGCTGGCCTCGATGCAGGGCATGGTGAAAGGCGGCGTTGATGCCGTTGATAAAATCCCGGTAGCGCGTATCGTCGAGGCGCTGGAAAACCCCGGCGCACCGTACCAGCATAACGGGCTGGATCGACACTTCCCGGATATTCGTTTTGTCTGGTGGGCGGGTGGCGCTAACTTTACCCATCATCAGGACACCAACCGGCTGATTCGCGCCTGGCAAAAACCGGAGCTGGTGGTCATTTCCGAATGCAACTGGACGGCAGCGGCGCGTCACGCCGATATCGTGTTGCCGGCCACGACCTCGTTTGAACGTAATGACCTCACCATGACCGGTGATTACAGTAACCAGCATCTGGTGCCGATGAAGCGGGTGGTGATGCCGCGTGATGAAGCACGCGATGATTTTGAGGTGTTTGCTGACCTCAGCGAACGCTGGGAAACAGGTGGGCGGGCGCGCTTTACGGAGGAGAAGAGCGATCTCCAGTGGCTGGAAGCCTTCTACCACATTGCCGGGCAACGCGGGGCCAGCCAGCAGGTGACGCTGCCGCCGTTTGCCGAGTTCTGGCAGGCCAACGAACTGATTGAGATGCCGGAGAGTGAACAGAACGCCGCTTTTGTCCGATTTGGCGCGTTTCGCGCCGATCCACAGGCGAACCCGTTAAGCACGCCGAGTGGCAAAATTGAGATTTACTCTGAGCGTATTGCCAGCTTCCAGTATCCCGACTGTCCGCCGCACCCGATGTGGCTGGAGCCTGATGAATGGCACGGTAACGCGGAGCCGGAACAGCTTCAACTGCTTTCTGCCCATCCCGCGCATCGCCTGCACAGCCAGCTCAACCATACGACGCTGCGTGAACGCTATGCGGTCGCCGGGCGTGAGCCGTTAACGCTGCATCCGCAGGATGCGAAGGCGCGGCAGATTCAGGATGGCGATCTGGTGCGGGTCTGGAACCATCGTGGGCAGGTGTTGGCGGGAGCGGTGGTGAGCGAAGACATCAAGCCCGGCGTTATCTGTCTGCACGAAGGGGCGTGGCCAGATTTAGACCTCGAGGCGAACGGTATCTGCAAAAATGGGGCGGTGAATGTGCTGACCAAAGATATCCCCAGCTCGCGGCTGGGGAACGGGTGTGCGGGAAACACGGCGCTGGCCTGGATTGAAAAATACACCGGCCCGTCGCTTACGCTAACGGCGTTTAATCCGCCTGCCAACGCATAATCCAGGTAGGATGCCGGGTCTCGTCCTGCCACGCGCTGTCTTCAATACGAAAACCCTGCGCGTGGTAGAAATTCACCGCCCGGCAGTTCTTCTGGTAGACCTCCAGGCTGAGGTCGGAAAAATGCTGCTTCGCCATGCTGAGCAGCGCACTGCCAATCCCCTGATGAAGCTGATTCGGGGCGACAAACAGCGCGCCAACGAAGCGCGTGTCAATCACGCTGACAAAGCCCTGTAGCCGTTGTTCGTCCTCCCAGACCCAGGTTTCGGCGGCGGGGAGGTAGGTGTCGCGCACGATGGGCAGGCTCTCTTGCCAGTATTGCTCGGCGATAAACGGATGCGCATAGGTGGTGCTTTCCAGCCAGAGCCCCAGCAACGGCTCGAACTGGTTAGTGTTCCATTTTCTTATCATGCTGAACTCCTGGATAGCAGAAGCAGTGGGTGACGTGGTCATTGACCAGCCCACAGGCCTGCATGAAGGAATAACAAATTGTGGTGCCAACGAACTTAAAGCCGCGTTTTTTCAGCGCCTTAGATAATGCGTCTGACGCGGGCGTAGAGGTAGGAATTTCCCCGAGTGCGGCGGCCTGGGTGACAATAGGCGCGCCATCGACAAACGACCAGACAAAATCGTTAAACGATTCGCCGTTGGCCTCCATTGCCAGAAACGCGCGGGCGTTACCGATAATGGCCTGAATTTTACCCCGGTGACGGATGATACCGGCGTCCAGTACCAGTCGCTCAACGTCGTCTTCGCTCATCGCCGCGACCTTAACCGGATCGAAGTGATGAAAGGCATGGCGATAATTTTCGCGTTTTTTCAGCACGGTTATCCAGGAAAGCCCTGCTTGCTGACCCTCGAGGCAGATCATCTCAAACAGAGCCTGGTTATTTCTTTGGGGGACACCCCATTCGGTATCGTGATACGCGATGTAAAGTGGATCCTGACTTACCCAACCGCAGCGTTGCATTTGATTCTCCCTGTTTTTGTTGATGGGTCACGCCTGGCAATAAAACCCTGCACTTCGCTTGACGCTGATAAGAAAACAGTAATAGTTATTACAGGGATTTTTTTCCCTAAAAACATAACAATAATTGCCGAATCTGGCTCTTTAGTGGAGTCAATTAATGAATAATAAGAAATGCACTGGCTTCTGGCGATGTGTCGTGCCGGCATCGTGTTACGCGTGGATGTTACTTTCCCCACATGCGAATGCCTGGCAACAGGAATATATCGTGTCTGATGCGCAAAGTAATACTACCGAGCGCTATACATGGGATAGCGATCACCAA
This sequence comes from uncultured Kluyvera sp., assembly GCF_902485085.1. NCBI lineage: Bacteria > Pseudomonadati > Pseudomonadota > Gammaproteobacteria > Enterobacterales > Enterobacteriaceae > Kluyvera > uncultured Kluyvera sp. The sequence goes on along the minus strand of NZ_CABTJS010000111.1, from coordinate 13,091 downwards.
CCGCGCTACGATGACATTCTTGCAGAGCGTATTGATGCGTTGCAAGCGGGCGCCGGGCTTAATACGAGCCTCCCAGATAACAGCCCGCAGGACGCCACTAAAACCATGAGCATCGGCTGGAATTTTCCGTTGACGGAAAGTACGACCATGGGGCCTGTCGCCACCTGGCACTACGACGGCTCGCCGGGCTTTATGTGGAACGAATTTGGCGACACGGTGAATAGCGTTTCGCAAAGCGATGCGCTGTGGCATGCGAGCGTAAGCACGCTGGGCTGGCGCGTTGATTCACATCCGTGGCAAGGGATCCGCCCTTGGGCACAGGTAAGCTACAACCAGCAGTTTGGTGAGAACCAGTGGAAGGCGCAGTCCGGACTAAACCGCACGCCAACCTCGGCTCAGGACGGCAATTGGGTTGATGTGACTTTGGGGGCAGATATGTTGCTTAATTCACATCTGGCTGCCTATGCCGCGCTTTCTCAGGCCGATAACATGTCTGCCGGAACGAACTACTCCTACATGATGGGCGTGAGCGCGCGCTTCTGATCTACGATGTTTATCTGACAAAATCCAGCGGCAGGTGATGATTTGGCAATGCCATTCATGCCGCCGCTGATGCATTTCATTCCGTCCTGAATGCAGTTCATGCCTTTTAAAACCCGCGAAAATGCTAACTTCGTTATCGTTGGCAGCAGTTAATTTAAGAAGGCATCATCATCATGAACGCTGCAACTAAAAATCATACCCGCTGGCTGACATTGTTCGGCACCATCATTACTCAATTCGCATTAGGTTCTGTTTATACCTGGAGCCTGTTCAACAGCGCATTGTCCACCAAGCTGGATGCATCCGTTAGTCAGGTGGCGTTCTCCTTTGGTCTGTTAAGTCTGGGCCTGGCACTTTCTTCTTCCGTTGCCGGTAAATTACAGGAACGCTTTGGCGTTAAACGCGTCACCATGGCGTCTGGGATCCTGCTGGGTATCGGCTTCTTCCTGACCGCACACGCTAACAATCTGATGATGCTGTGGCTGAGCGCTGGCGTGATTGTCGGCCTGGCGGACGGTGCGGGTTATTTACTGACGCTTTCCAACTGCGTGAAGTGGTTCCCGGAGCGTAAAGGCCTGATTTCTGCATTCTCCATCGGTTCATATGGTTTAGGTAGCCTTGGTTTCAAATTCATCGATAGCCAGCTGCTGGCAACCGTTGGGCTGGAAAAAACCTTTATGATTTGGGGTGCAATCGTACTGGTGATGATTGTCTTCGGTTCTATGCTGATGAAAGACGCACCGAATCAGCCAGTGTCCACCACCAACGGCGTTGTAGCGAATGATTTCACGCTGGCAGAATCCATGCGCAAACCGCAGTACTGGATGCTGGCAGTGATGTTCCTGACCGCCTGTATGAGCGGCCTGTACGTCATCGGTGTCGCAAAAGATATTGCTCAGGGTATGGTGCATCTGGATCTGGCCACTGCCGCGAACGCGGTAACGGTTATCTCCATTGCTAACCTGAGTGGTCGTCTGGTGCTGGGTATTCTGTCTGACAAAATTGCCCGTATCCGCGTTATCACCATTGGTCAGGTTATCTCTCTGGTGGGGATGGCAGCGCTGCTGTTCGCGCCGCTGAATGAAGTGACCTTCTTTGCGGCTATTGCCTGCGTCGCCTTTAACTTCGGTGGTACCATCACCGTCTTCCCATCGCTGGTCAGTGAATTCTTCGGTCTGAACAACCTGGCAAAAAACTACGGCGTGATTTACCTTGGCTTCGGTATCGGCAGCATCTGTGGTTCCCTGATTGCATCGATGTTCGGTGGGTTCTACATCACATTCTGCGTTATCTTCGCCCTGCTGATTCTCTCTCTGGCACTGTCTACAACGATTCGCCAGCCAAAAACAGAAATTATGCAGGAAGCTCACGCTTAATTATTACCTTTCCTCCTAAGTCGATTCTGACCAAATATATTGTAAATATTTGGTCAGATCACATTCTCACCGCATACTTTTCCCCTTTCTTGTTGTCTACTTACCGCGCTTGCATGTGATGCCTGTATTGGCATGACGCTTATATTAATTGGTCCATAAATAGTGTGATTTGGCACCAGTTTTTCTGTTTCCCTTTTTTCTGGGTTTTTTTGAATGCGATATATAAAAGCGATGTCCCAGCAGACGCTGAGTCTCCTGCTGGCGGTCTACATCGGCTGGTTTATGAATTTCTCCGTATTGTCCCGTCGGTTTGAGGGGTATCTGCAGGACTTCAGTTTCGAGAAAGGTCTGTTCATTGTTATTGAGCTGGTCGGTACGCTGCTGGTGAGCTTCTTCTTATTCCGTGTGCTCTCTCTTGGTGGGCGCCGGTTGTGGAAGGTGCTGGCAACGCTGGTGGTGCTGATTTCTGCCGGTGCCAGCTATTACATGACCAATCTAAACGTGGTGATTGGCTATGGCATTGTGGCTTCGGTCATGACCACGGATGTCGATCTGTCGAAAGAGGTGGTGGGCTGGCACTTTATCAGTTGGCTGGTGCTAACCAGCATCGTACCGCTGGTGTTTATCTGGATTAACCAGGCACGTGATACGCTGCTTTATCAGCTGCGTACGCCGGGGCACCGCATTCGCGGCATCGCGGTGGTGCTGCTGTCAGCGCTGTTGGTCTGGGGGCCAATTCGTCTGATGGAGATCCATCTGAAGGAGACCGAGCGGCTGTCGCAGGTGGATCTGCCGAGCTATGGCGGCGTTCTGGCGAACTCTTACCTGCCGAGTAACTGGGTGGCGGCACTGGGTCTTTATGGCTGGACACAGATTGATGAATCAACGGATACCCGCGAGCTATTCGACCCGTCGAAGAAATTCACCTATGTAGCACCAAAGGATATCGATGACACCTACATGGTGTTTATCATCGGCGAAACGACGCGCTGGGATCACATGGGCCTGTTCGGCTACGAGCGGAATACCACGCCGGGGCTGGCAAAAGAGAAGAATCTGGTCGCGTTCCGCGGCTACTCCTGCGATACCGCGACTAAGCTTTCGCTGCGCTGTATGTTTGTCCGCCAGGGCGGCGCAAGCGATAACCCGCAGCGTACGCTGAAAGAGCAGAACGTCTTTGCGGTGCTGCATCAGTTGGGCTTTACCGGCGATCTACTGGCGATGCAGAGTGAGCTGTGGTTCTACAGCAATACGATGGCGAACAACATCGCCTATCGTGAGCAGATTGGCGCAGAGCCACGTAACCGGGGTAAGAGCGTGGACGATATGCTGCTGGCCGATGAGCTGCAAAACGTGCTGGCGCGTCAGAGCGATAAAGGTAAGCACCTTATTATCATTCATACCAAAGGCTCGCACTTTAACTACACCCAGCGCTACCCGCGCAATTTTGCGCAGTGGAAGCCTGAGTGCGTGAATGTGGACGATAAGTGCAGTAAGGCGGAGCTGATTAACTCCTACGACAACTCCATTACCTATGTCGATCACTTCCTGGTGAACGTGTTCGATCAACTGCGCGATAAGAAGGCGATTGTCTTCTTTGCCGCGGACCACGGTGAGTCGATTAACGAGCATGAGCGTTTGCACGGTACGCCGCGTATGATGGCGCCGCCAGAGCAGTTCCGCGTGCCGATGATGGTCTGGATGTCGGATAAATATCTACAGAATCCGGACCACGCGAAGTCGTTTGCTTACCTGCAACAGCAGGCGGAGATGAAGCAGCCGAAGCGTCACGTGGAGCTGTACGACACGATTATGGGTTGTCTGGGTTATACCTCGCCAGATGGCGGTATTAATGAATTCAACAACTGGTGCCACGTGCCTGAAAGCAAGAAAACGGCGCAGTGATGAGTTCTTCACCGAACAAAAGGCATGGGTTTAATAAGGGATTGACGACCCAAAAACGCAGCAGTAAGATCTGCTGCGTACGGTGATTGGCGCAGCCTGGTAGCGCACTTCGTTCGGGACGAAGGGGTCGGAGGTTCAAATCCTCTATCACCGACCAGATTGGAAAGCCTGCTGAATAAGCAGGCTTTTTGCGTTTATAGCAAATCTTCCTCTCCGAGAACATGATGTATTATACGTTTTGAGATGGATACTGAAATTTTGGATGCACCGCAGGCGTTTGTATTGATAATACGATTAACTATTTGCTCAGGTTGTCCTTTTCCCTTCCTGGATTGTTAAATTAAACAGGTGCCGACCCGATTATGTTTCCTGTCAGTGATTTGCTGGACTTACAAACACTTTCTGAATCAGTTGAACTGGAGTTCAAGCTGGCGCAGGGAGCGGATGGTAAAGGTAAACTGCCGGAGGATTTCTGGCGAACATACAGCGCGATGGCGAATACTCGTGGTGGTTATGTTGTGCTGGGCGTCAGAGAAAAGAAAGGGAACTTTATCGTTGAGGGGATCAGCGATATTGCTACCGTTATGAAGCAACTGTTTGATATTGCGAACAACAAGAAAAAAGTAAATGTCAATTTACTGAGCGATCAATCGGTACAGATCATCAATCTTGATAATAAAGCGGTTATTGTCATTGAGATCCCCATAGCAAGACGTGAGCAAAAGCCGGTCTATCTTCACAACCAGCCGATGACGGAAACATACATCCGTCGCCACGAAGGGGACTGCCACTGTTCTGAAGAGCAAATCAAAAGAATGCTCGCGGAACAGGCCGAGGATAGTCGTGATGATCGGATTCTGGCAGGGTTTGATTTCAGCGATATCGATCAGGACAGTTTGCGTGCCTGGCGTAACCTCTTTGCGGTTGCGAAGCCCCAGCATCCCTGGCTGGAGTTGGATATCATCGATTTATTCAGGAATATTGGTGGCTGGCGAAAAAATCGTCAGAGCGGGGAAGAAGGTATCACTCTTGCGGGTATCCTGATGTTTGGTACCTGGAATGCTATCCAGGATGCGGTTCCAAACTATTTTGTCGATTATCGTGAGCGGGATGACACGCAACCTGACTCTCGCTGGATCGACCGCATCTATCCGGATGGTTCCTGGTCAGGCAATATTTTCGATTTTTACCGCCGGACATATCGAAAGCTCATTTCTGACCTTAAGGTTCCTTTTGAATTGCGGGACGGTATTCGGCTGGATGAAACTAAAGTTCATGAAGCTATCCGCGAGGCGCTTGTTAATACTCTGGTGCATGCTGATTACACGGGCCGAAGCTCTATCTTAGTGGTCAGGAGGCCGGATCTTTTTGGCTTCCGTAATCCTGGACTGATGCGGATACCGCCGGAAATTGCAGTGAAGGGCGGGGAAAGTGACTGCCGTAACCGCCGTATGCACCAGATGTTCTTAATGATTGGCGCAGGTGAACGTGCAGGCTCTGGTGTGCCCAAAATAATGAGTGGTTGGAAATGGGCGAACTGGCGCACACCAAAGTTGTATGAGAAAACGGAGCCTTCCGAACAAACGCTGCTTGAGCTGTCGACGGTAAGCCTTGTATCACAGGAGGTTACTGAACTGCTTGATGATTTATTTGGTCAACGTTTTCATCTGCTTGATGATCTCGAACGAATGATCATTATCACAGCGGCGACAGAAGGTTGGGTAAACCACGAGAGAGCTTGTCAGCTCACAAGCAGACATTCTCGTGATGTTACCCTGGCATTTCCAAAGTTAGTGGATAAGGGCTTTCTTGTCGCCAGTGGTGAAAAACGAGATAAATCATACAGCTTACCTGGAATGGAGTTACCGTCTCCGGAAGAAGTCTTCGCTAATGCGTTAAGCTCTACATCGAACTTAACGCATAACGTACAGAACTTAACGCATAGTGACATCAGCTTAACGCATAGCGATCCTGACTTAGTAGATAGTCATCAGGGAAGAGATGAATACGGTAGGTTTATCAGTCACTTGCTAGATAAACCGTTTATTGATGATCTTGACGCATTGAGCGATGGATTCCGGGATGTACTTGAAGCATTAGCTGCGCCATCGCGGGAGCACCGTCGGCTGGAAGCTGGGATGATGAAGGAACTGCTTGTCCAGTTGTGCGATGGGCACTATTTATCTGTCGCGGTAATGGAAATATTGTTAGGACGTAAGTCGCAGAGTATTCGCCAGAATTACCTAAAACCTATGGTGGATTCAAAGCAACTGAAGCTGGCATTTCCTAACAAGCCTAATTCGCCAAGACAAGGGTATACACTCGCTTAGGCATACTACCAGTAGGCTCCTGAGCGGATGACCGGGAAAGGCCGCTCCCCTTAAAGCCTTTGCCTTCAGATTCAATACAACGTAGGTGAACAAATAGCGCTGCTCAACTTAGCTGGCAGTACGTTACTATTCTTGCATTTTTTCATGCCGTATTTCTTGTTCTTCAGCCCCTTTAAATGCTTCGTACAGTAAATGAAGCAGATCGGCGAGGATGAGAGTCAGTCATCAGATGTTCCAACACAAACGCTTCCCCTGCCTATTCACAATTTTGTGACATATTCCATTGTATTTTCGTATGCATAGACGAATCTTTTTTTTCGCTGCTTATGGCTAAGCTCAGCATTTTCCGCTGTGCGTTTTAACGTTCGCGGCATTAATCGCTCAGATTATCATCATATCGAAATAAATTTTTCACATAATGGCTAATTGTTAATCGCTGAATGTTGCAAATTATTAAGTTGATTACTCTGCCTTCTTGCCCATAGCATAAATTTCTCTGCTGAAAATAGTGCTTCGGGGTTTTTTTAATCTTTGCCCATCCATTCTCACCTTCAATACAAATCCCGGATAACTGTATTGACGTTTTCACATTCTGTTGACAGATTGTAGGGCATGAGGGGCATTTCATGGAGAATCCGCACTGCAACTCAGATGTTCCAGTGAAAGGAATCCCTCGCCTCTAAATGCATCGACCCAGCCGGTTCAAAAATAAATAAGGTCAGGCGGTGTAACCCAATGCAAAGGGTAAAAACAACACATAATCACATTGGAGCAGAATAATGAGTATTTCCTTGAAGAAGTCAGGGATGCTGAAGCTGGGTCTCAGCCTGGTCGCCATGACCGTTGCAGCCAGCGTACAGGCAAAAACCCTGGTTTATTGTTCAGAAGGCTCGCCGGAAGGCTTTAACCCACAGCTCTTTACGTCTGGTACTACCTATGATGCCAGCTCCGTACCTATCTATAACCGTCTGGTTGAATTCAAAACTGGTACCACGGAAATCGTCCCGGGTCTGGCTGAGAAATGGGACATCAGTCCGGACGGCAAAACCTACACCTTCCACCTGCGTCAGGGCGTGAAGTGGCAGGACAATAAAGACTTCAAACCAACGCGTGACGTGAACGCCGACGATATCGTCTTCTCCTTCGATCGTCAGAAAAACGCGCAGAACCCGTACCACAAAGTCTCTGGCGGCAGCTATGAATACTTTGAAGGCATGGGCCTGCAAGACCTGATTAGCGAAGTGAAAAAAGTCGACGATAATACCGTTCAGTTCGTGCTGACTCGCCCAGAAGCGCCGTTCCTGGCAGACCTGGCGATGGACTTCGCGTCTATTCTGTCAAAAGAATATGCTGACAACATGCTGAAAGCCGGCACGCCGGAGAAAGTTGACCTGAACCCAATTGGTACCGGTCCATTCCAGCTGGTTCAGTACCAGAAAGACTCTCGTATTCTGTACAAAGCGTTCCCGGGCTACTGGGGCACCAAGCCGCAGATCGATCGTCTGGTCTTCTCCATCACGCCTGACGCTTCCGTACGTTACGCCAAGCTGCAGAAGAACGAGTGCCAGGTCATGCCGTACCCGAACCCGGCTGACATCGCGCGCATGAAAGAAGACAAGAACATCAACCTGATGGAACAGGCAGGCCTGAACGTTGGCTACCTCTCCTTCAACACCGAGAAAAAACCGTTTGATGACGTGAAAGTACGTCAGGCGCTGACCTACGCGGTCAACAAAGAAGCGATCATCAAAGCCGTTTATCAGGGTGCAGGCGTTGCTGCTAAGAACCTGATCCCGCCAACCATGTGGGGCTATAACGACGACGTCAAAGACTACAGCTACGATCCGGAAAAAGCTAAGGCGCTGCTGAAAGAAGCGGGCCAGGATAAAGGCTTCACCGTTGAGCTGTGGGCGATGCCGGTACAGCGTCCGTACAACCCGAACGCTCGCCGTATGGCTGAGATGATTCAGGCTGACTGGGCGAAAATCGGCGTACAGGCCAAAATCGTGACCTACGAGTGGGGCGAAGACCTCAAGCGCGCGAAAGCGGGCGAGCACCAGGCGGTCATGATGGGCTGGACCGGCGACAATGGGGATCCGGATAACTTCTTCGCGACGCTGTTCAGCTGCGCGGCGGCAAAAGACGGTTCTAACTACTCTCGCTGGTGCTACAAGCCGTTTGAAGATCTGATTCAACCGGCACGTGCAACCGACGACCACAACAAACGCATTGAGCTGTACAAACAGGCTCAGGTGGTGATGCACGATCAGGCTCCAGCGCTGATCATCGCTCACTCCACCGTATACGAGCCGGTGCGTAAAGAAGTCAAAGGCTATGTGGTTGATCCATTAGGTAAGCACCACTTCGACAACGTATCTATCGAATAATAAAGACGATGCCTTAACCGGCAGCGCAACGCTTCCTGCCCCCCTTGGGGTGGGAAGCTGCGCCGTATCTGCGCCTCTCGCGTTTAAGAAAGGCGGCAGATTTGTGAGCAATACAGACGACCTGTGACCAGGCGGGCCGTCATTAGAGAGAATCAGGGTTATGTTGCAGTTCATCCTCAAACGATTGGGTCTGGTGATCCCGACGTTTATCGGTATCACCCTCCTCACGTTTGCCTTCGTGCATATGATCCCCGGCGATCCGGTGATGATTATGGCGGGCGAGCGCGGTATTTCCCCTGAGCGCCATGCCCAGCTTCTGGCCGAACTCGGCCTGGATAAGCCGATGTGGCAACAGTACCTCCACTATATCTGGGGCGTATTGCACGGTGACTTAGGCATTTCATTGAAAAGCCGACTCCCGGTGTGGGATGAGTTCGTGCCGCGCTTTAAAGCGACGCTGGAACTCGGTATCTGCGCCATGATTTTCGCCGTCGCCGTGGGTATCCCGGTGGGCGTGCTGGCCGCGGTTAAGCGCGGTTCCATCTTCGATCACACCGCCGTTGGCCTGGCGCTGACCGGCTACTCCATGCCGATTTTCTGGTGGGGCATGATGCTGATCATGCTGGTTTCGGTGCACTGGAACCTGACGCCGGTCTCCGGACGCGTCAGCGACATGGTGTTCCTTGATGACTCCAACCCGCTGACCGGCTTTATGCTGATTGATACCGCCATCTGGGGCGACCCGGGCAACTTTATCGATGCGCTGGCGCACATGATTCTGCCTGCTATCGTGCTCGGGACTATTCCGCTGGCGGTTATCGTACGTATGACCCGTTCTTCCATGCTGGAAGTGCTGGGCGAAGACTATATCCGTACCGCGCGTGCCAAGGGCTTAACCCGCATGCGCGTGATCATCGTTCATGCCCTGCGTAACGCCATGCTGCCGGTGGTGACTGTTATCGGCCTGCAGGTGGGTACGCTGCTGGCAGGTGCAATTCTGACGGAAACCATCTTCTCCTGGCCGGGTCTGGGCCGCTGGCTGATTGACGCGCTGCAACGCCGTGACTATCCGGTGGTGCAGGGTGGGGTGCTGCTGGTCGCGACGATGATTATTCTCGTCAACCTGCTGGTTGACCTGCTGTACGGCGTGGTGAACCCGCGTATTCGGCATAAGAAGTAAGGGGCCATCATGACACAAGTAACTGAAAACAAAACGGTGTCCGCACCGGTGCCAATGACCCCATTCCAGGAATTCTGGCACTACTTTAAGCGTAACAAAGGCGCGGTTGTCGGCCTGGTTTACGTGGTTATCGTACTGGTTATCGCGATCTTCGCGAACTGGCTCGCGCCGTATAACCCGGCAGACCAGTTCCGCGATACGCTGCTGGCACCACCGGCGTGGCAGGAAGGCGGTACATGGGCGCATCTGTTTGGTACCGATGACGTGGGCCGCGACGTGCTGTCCCGTCTGATGTACGGTGCGCGTCTGTCGCTGCTGGTGGGCTGCCTGGTGGTTGTGCTGTCGCTGATTATGGGCGTGGTGCTGGGGCTGGTTGCTGGCTACTTCGGCGGCCTCGTCGATAACATCATTATGCGCGTCGTCGACATCATGCTGGCACTGCCGAGCCTGCTGCTGGCGCTGGTGCTGGTAGCTATCTTCGGCCCATCAATTGGTAACGCCGCGCTGGCGCTGACCTTTGTCGCCTTGCCGCACTACGTCCGTTTAACCCGCGCCGCTGTGCTGGTGGAGGTTAACCGCGACTACGTGACCGCTTCTCGCGTGGCGGGTGCCGGGGCGATGCGCCAGATGTTCGTCAACATTTTCCCAAACTGCCTTGCGCCGCTGATTGTTCAGGCCTCGCTCGGTTTCTCTAACGCCATTCTCGATATGGCTGCCCTCGGCTTCCTGGGGATGGGCGCACAGCCGCCTACGCCGGAGTGGGGCACCATGCTCTCTGACGTGCTGCAATTTGCGCAAAGCGCCTGGTGGGTCGTGACCTTCCCTGGGCTGGCAATTTTGCTGACGGTACTGGCGTTTAACCTGATGGGTGACGGTCTGCGTGACGCGCTCGATCCCAAACTGAAGCAGTAAGGGGAGCGAGATGGCGTTATTAAATGTAGATAAATTATCGGTGCACTTCGGCGACGAAGGCACACCGTTCAAAGCCGTAGACCGCGTGAGCTACAGCGTAAATCAGGGCGAGGTTGTCGGCATCGTCGGCGAATCTGGTTCGGGTAAATCCGTTAGCTCGCTGGCGATTATGGGGCTGATTGATTATCCCGGCCGTGTGATGGCGGAAAGCCTGCAATTCAACGGTCAGGATCTGAAGCGTATCTCTGAGAAAGAGCGTCGCAATCTGGTGGGTGCCGAAGTGGCGATGATCTTCCAGGACCCGATGACCAGCCTCAACCCGTGCTACACCGTCGGCTTCCAGATTATGGAAGCGATTAAAGTGCACCAGGGCGGCAACAAGAGTACGCGCCGTCAGCGCGCCATCGACCTGCTGAACCAGGTGGGTATTCCGGACCCGGCTTCGCGATTGGACGTGTATCCGCACCAGCTTTCCGGTGGGATGAGTCAGCGCGTGATGATCGCCATGGCGATTGCCTGTCGTCCGAAGCTGCTGATTGCCGATGAACCGACTACCGCGCTGGATGTGACCATTCAGGCGCAGATCATCGAACTGCTGCTAGAGCTTCAGCGCAAAGAGAACATGGCGCTGATCCTGATCACTCACGATCTGGCGCTGGTAGCCGAAGCCGCGCACAAAATCATCGTGATGTACGCAGGCCAGGTCGTTGAGACGGGCGCGGCGGGCGATATCTTCCGCGCCCCGCGTCACCCGTACACCCAAGCTCTGCTGCGTGCGCTGCCGGAGTTTGCTCAGGATAAAGCGCGCCTGGCATCGCTGCCGGGTGTCGTACCGGGCAAATACGACCGCCCGAACGGCTGCCTGCTGAACCCGCGTTGCCCGTATGCGACGGATAAATGCCGCAGCGTAGAGCCTGAGCTGAACACCGTTGACGGTGCTCGCCAGTCGAAATGTCACTACCCACTCGATGATGCCGGGAGGCCCACACTATGAGTACGCACGAGGCCACCTCGCAGCAGCCGCTGCTGCAGGCAATTGACCTGAAAAAACACTACCCGGTGAAGAAGGGGATGTTTGCCCCGGAACGCCTGGTGAAAGCGCTGGACGGCGTATCATTTACCCTGGAGCGCGGCAAAACGCTGGCGGTGGTTGGGGAGTCCGGCTGCGGTAAATCGACGCTGGGTCGCCTGCTGACGATGATCGAAACGCCGAGCGGCGGTGAGCTTTATTATCAGGGGCAGGATCTGCTCAAGCACGACCCACACGCGCAGAAACTGCGTCGACAGAAAATCCAGATTGTATTCCAGAACCCTTACGGTTCTCTGAACCCGCGTAAAAAAGTGGGGCAGATTCTGGAAGAACCGCTGTTGATTAATACCTCGCTCAGCAAAGAGCAGCGCCGTGAAAAAGCGTTGGCGATGATGGCAAAAGTGGGCCTGAAAACCGAGCACTACGACCGCTATCCGCACATGTTCTCCGGCGGCCAGCGCCAGCGTATTGCTATTGCCCGTGGTCTGATGCTTGACCCGGACGTGGTGATTGCCGATGAACCGGTTTCCGCGCTCGACGTATCGGTGCGTGCGCAGGTGCTGAACCTGATGATGGATTTGCAGCAGGAGTTGGGGCTGTCCTACGTCTTTATCTCCCACGACCTGTCAGTCGTAGAACACATTGCCGATGAAGTGATGGTGATGTATCTGGGGCGCTGCGTGGAGAAGGGGACGAAGGACCAGATCTTCAACAATCCTCGCCATCCGTACACCCAGGCGCTGCTCTCCGCGACCCCACGTCTGAACCCGGACGACCGCCGCGAGCGTATCAAACTGACCGGCGAGCTACCAAGCCCGCTGAATCCACCGCCGGGCTGTGCGTTCAACGCCCGCTGCCGCCGCCGCTTTGGCCAGTGCACGCAGCTGCAACCGCAGCTGAAAGAGTATGGTGGCCAGCTGGTGGCGTGTTTCGCAGTCGATCAGGATGAGAATCCAGAAAAAACGGCGTAGCCCGATACTCATCCGAGATAGCAGAGCCGCAGGGATAAAACCCTGCGGCTTTTTTTGTCCCTGTAGCCCGGGCGAGGCGTTTACGCCGACCCCGGGGCTACTCGGTACTCATCCCGGCGTCGCTGCGCTCGGCCGGGCTACGGGCAGGTCGGGCGCTATTCTGAAAAAGGGGTGACGACGGCGAGTTGAAGGGCTGATTGCAGTAGTATCGTCGGCAAGCCGGGTTTCCCGGCGAGGCGCAATGTTGCGGGGGCTTGATCCCCGGCGGCATAAGTTGCTGGAAAGAGAAAACCCCCGCACGTTGTTTGGTATAAACCAGCAACAAAACGGGGGCCATTCTTTGACTCGCAAACAAAGGATAGCCGCGAACTGTTGCTATTGCAACCAAGGCGGCTACATGACGCTCGCAGAGCTTGGCGTGCTTTTCTGGCACGATCTGGCAGCTCCGATTGCGGTG
>NZ_CABTJS010000110.1:0-3324 GCF_902485085.1 uncultured Kluyvera sp. | reverse complement strand
GTAACCAGTAAACCCTGTTTTCCTTGCCATAGACACCATCCCTGTCTTCCCCCACATGATGTGGGGGTTTTTTTTATCAGGTACTTAGAAAAAATCCCTTATAAATCAACCTTTCTTGCAACAGCCATAAGCAGTTACAAGAAGGATATAGCGTTACGGGTGTAGACAAGATGTAGACAACATTGTCACACCGCCAACCCGCCGCCGAGAGGGTTTAACGTTACTGCGTGTTGCAGGTAATCAGGTGCAAGGTGAGCATAAACCATCGTCTGTTGTATGCTGGCGTGCCCCAGAATTTGCTGTAACGCAATAATGTTCCCCCCGTTCATCATGAACCAGCTTGCAAATGTATGCCGAAGCACATGCGTGGCCTGCCCGCGTGGTAAATCGGGCTTAACCTGTCTGAGCCGTTCGCAGAAGTTTTCATAGTCAACTTTGAACAGTGGCCCGGTGTCGCTGGTCTTGATCTCTTTCTCCAGTTCTTCCGATATGGGAACCGTGCGCTTTTTCCCATTTTTGGTCTTAAGGAACGTCACGCGCCCGTGATTAACTTGCTCACCGCGCAGCGTGCTGCCTTCACCCCAGCGTGCGCCAGTGCTGAGGCATAGCAGTGCAACGCGTCGATCGTCGCCGGTCAGAGTGTCCAGTAATTTGCTGATCTCTGATTTGGCGAGATAGGTCATAGCTGGGGGCGCTTCTTTCAGTGGTTCCAGACCCTTACAGGGGTTATCCTTCCTGAACTCTTCCAGCTTTATCAACGTGCTGAACATCCCGGACAAACGGTAAATATCCCGATTGATCGTTGCTGCACTGATACCGTCTTCCAGCCTTTGGCTTCGGTGCTGTGCAATCATTCGCTTGTTCAGTCGGTTAACGGCTGGATCACCCAACGCCCTGATCGTTTTATTCAGGTGCCGTTTTTCAATCTCGCCATTTTCCTGAGTCTGTCCATACAGCAGCCACCAGGTATCTAACAACTCGCTTAAGGTGCGGCGGTCAACGCTCGCGCCCAGCCATTCTTTTTTGTCGGCGTTGGCTAGTACATAACGCTCAAAAAGAACTGCCTCTTGTTTCTTCTCAAATCGCCTGCGGATACGTTTTCCGTTACGTCCGCGCGGCCATACGTCCACTTCATATTGACCACCTTCGAGCTTCTTAATCGACATAAGAAAGCCCTCTGGCGTTTATTTCTCCATCCTGATAACAGATAGTGAAAATGTAATGTTTATAAACGGTTAACCAGTTTGTTTCTCGGAGCGGTCTGATCCAGTTGACTCTGGCCCAATGTGTGCGAGGGCCGGTGCGATTTGACCAGCTTGAGGGGCGGTCTTATCTGTCATGAGCCAGAGCGTGTATTTTGCAAAGCGGGGATGTTGTGTGATCTTTAACAAGATTTCACTACCAACGCCTTCTCTTCTCCCCATCTCGTAATGCTTTTGAGTGCCTGCCGGAATACCTGTCAATTCAAAGAATTGAGTTCTGGATAGCCCTTCTGCATCCCTTATAGCTCGAATTTTTTCCCCAATCCCGCTTGACTGGGTCTCATTTGATACCATATCCTTCTCCTTGCTGGGTCTCAATTGATACCATTAAGATGAAATGGCAACCGCCAATATAAGCAGTTACAAGCCGAAATAAGCGCCTAGCGCCAATGGGGATTATGACACATGACAGAGAAAGAGTTAGAGGGGTTCATTGAAGTGCGTCACGCCGTTGACGCGGTTCCATACCCTAAATTTGCCGAGTTAATCGGTAAGAAGCCCGCCACGGTTAAGAGCATGATTGAAGACGGTAAGTTGCCGATCATCCCGTGGAAGAACCCGGAAAGCCTGGGCGCCCGTGCTGAGAATTGGATCTATATTCCTGAGTTCAATCGTGCAATGCGTGACGCCTACTACAACCGTCCGAGAGAGCAGCGCGACGCTTGGTTGCTGTGGATCGGTCTTTGAGGTTATCGCGATGAGCCAGAAAACAGCCAACCACGAAAACCGGGTGCGTGAATGCAACGACATTCTGGACACCCATTTAAAAGATATGCAAACGGGATTCATGATTCGCACCAATAGCGGCGAGTTTATGATCAGGGATAAAAAGCTGATTAAGAAAATAACCAAAGACGTGGCCCGCCATGTTGATGGTGAATTGATTAAATTGGGAATGTGAGGGGGCTTTTGTGGCTGTGCAATTAATACAGTTAAGTCGTCATTCATATTTATATCGTGGCTTCACTATTCTGAAATGCCCGCGTAATCCATTTACGTTTAAGCACTCTTATCGTATTTCCAGCAATGGTGATTATTACGGGCGTGACTTTGCTTTAGCGGAAGCCATGCGCACGGTTGATCAGATGTATAAGCAAGGGGGCAGTAATGCACGATGAAGGCCCATCACTGGCAAGCCTGCTTAAGCACGGGTGCCAGGTCACACACTTCAAGAACTCACGCGGCTGGCTGGAAACGCCGGACGGAAGATTTTTTAAGCCCGAACAGGCGAAGGTTCAATTTATCAAAGGTAAAAATAAACCGTTTATTTATACCCAAAGAATAAATAAAGGATTCCTGCTTGTACTGGCTGAATTATTTAAAAAGCTAATTAAGTAATTCGGTTTTAAAAAATCAACTCTGTTTTCTCCGCCTCTCTATTAAGTGGCGGCGGTTCAACTCATTCTTTTTTGAGGAAGAGATAATGACCAGACGTGATCAGTATAGCTTCATTTTGCATGTTCTTTTACCTGCTATCGAAAATGAAGGTTTAACCATTAAAACCCGCCGTGATGGCGAGTTAACCCTTTCTGCCAGTGGGTCAGTAACCACCAATTTTATAAGCAATCTGCGCCAGCACTGCATTGAAGAGTTGCAGCGCCCTTCTATTCCAGCTTCCCATTACGGAGTCCTGTAAAATGATCCGCCCGTTCATCAAATGGGCAGGGGGTAAACCCCGTGTCCTTCCTGACCTGCTGCCGCACCTTCCTAAAGCCGACTGCCTGATCGAACCGTTCGTAGGCGGCGCATCGGTATTTCTGGCGACTGAATACCGCCGCTATGTGCTGGCTGATATCAACCCGGATCTTATTAACCTGTATCGGGAAGTCACCCGTTACCCGGACTTAGTGATCGATGCGGCCCGCGAACTGTTCAACAGTAAGAACAGCCCGCAGGGATACAACGAAGTCCGCGCCGCGTTCAATAAGCAGGTGGGTACGGTTAAAAGCGGTGGGTTGCGTTATGGCGCTGAAATGGCGTGCATCATGCGTGCTGCTCAATTCCTGTATCTGAACCGCCACGGTTATAACGGCTTATGCCGTTACAGCCGTAAGACCGGCTT
>NZ_CABTJS010000109.1:0-2351 GCF_902485085.1 uncultured Kluyvera sp. | reverse complement strand
GTAAGCGTACAGCGAGAACCGTATTGACGGGGATGTGTTATTCAGTTGGCAGTGTGATGCGCCAGGGTAGCAGCTCGCTGACCCGGTTGACCGGCCAGTCAGCTATGACGTCAAGGACATGGCGAAGGTAGCTTTCTGGATCCACGCCGTTCAGTTTGCACGTCCCGATCAGACTGTACAGCAACGCTCCCCGCTCACCACCGTGGTCTGAGCCGAAGAACAACCAGTTTTTACGACCCAGACTGACCATCCGCAGCGCATTTTCAGCGATGTTATTATCGGCTTCGGCCCAGCCGTTTTCTGCATAGTACGTCAGGGCCGGCCACTGGTTCAGGGTGTACGTGAACGCCTTTGCCAGCTCCGAGTGTCGCGACAGCGTTTTCATTTTTTCACGCAACCAGCTTTCCAGGGTACTAAGCAGCGGTTTCGTTTTCCGCTGACGTTCAGCAAGCCGTTGTTCCGCCAGCATTCCTCTTATTTCCGCCTCCACGGCATACAGTTCGCCGATACACTTCAGGGCTTCCTCCGTCAGGGCTGACGGCGTGCGAACGTGCACATCGTGGATTTTACGGCGGGCGTGAGCCCAGCAGGCGGCTTCCGTTATCCGGCCATCGCGGTACAGCTCGTTGAACCCGGCGTACGCATCCGCCTGTAGCACACCGCTGAACCCCGCAAGATGGGTCTGCGGATGGATGCCTTTTCTGTCGGGGCTGTAGGCGAACCACACCGCCGGTGCCAGCGCTGACCCGGCGTTGCGGTCATCACGAACATACGTCCACAACCGCCCGGTCTTCGTCTTCTTATTGCCCGGCAACAGCACCTGGACCGGGGTATCATCGGCATGGAGTTTACCTTCAGTCAGGACATAGTCCTGAAGCGCCTCCTCCAGCGGGGACAGCAGCCGGCAGCATGCATCCACCCAGCCCGACAGCAGTGAACGGCTCAGTTCCACGCCCTGGCGACCGTATATTTCAGACTGACGATACAGCGGTGTGTGCTCTGCATACTTTGAGGTCAGCACGCGGGCCATCAGCCCCGGTCCGGCGATACCCCGCTCAATGGGGCGCGAAGGCGCGGGGGCCTGCACGATGGCATCACATTTTGTGCAGGCATGTTTTTCCCGTACGGTCCGGATCACCCGGAAGGCGCTGCGCATCAGCTCCAGCTGTTCAGCGGCATCCTCACCCAGGTAACTCAGCGCACCACCACACTCCGGGCAGCAGGAACCCGCTGGCCGCAGGCGTTTTTCATCGCGGGGGAGTGATTCGGGGAACGGTTTGCGGGTGCGGGTCTGACGCAGAGTGCGCTGTACTGCCGGGTCATCCACCCGACCGGTCAGCGTATCGCTCTCTTTCTGAAGCCGGTTCAGATCGGCTTCCATTTGTGCGATACGGCGGGAGACTTTTTCAGAACGGCTGCCGAAGTTCATCCGGCGAAGTTTATCCAGCTGCGCCTGCAGATGGTCTATTTCGCGCTCCCGGTCTGCCAGCTTTTCCAGCAGGGCACGGTTCAGCGCTTCCTGTTCGGCAAGGCGCTGTTTCAGCAGAAGGATGTCGTCAGAAGAGATGTCATTCATAAGCCAGCATTTTACCAGGCTTATTCTGCGACAACCAGGATAAAGAAGCCTACAGCATGGTCAGGGAGGTCAGCAACCGCTTCGGCTGTCGCCAGTCGATGCCTTCCAGCAGCATTGCCAGCTGCGCCGGGGTCAGGAACACTTTGCCATCGCGAGCTGACGGCCAGGCGAAGCGCCCGCGCTCCAGCCGTTTGGTCAGCAGGCACAGCCCGTCGCCGGTGGACCACAGAAGTTTAACCTGACTGCCGCTGCGGCCCCGGAAGATGAAGACATGGCCGGACATCGGTTCGTCTTTCAGCGCCGTCTGCACTTTTGCAGCCAGCCCGTTGAAGCCGTTTCTCATATCGGTAATACCGGCAACCAGCCAGATTTTGGTGCCTGTTGGTAGCGGGATCATCGCTTCAGTTCCTGTATCAGCAGAGTCAGAAGCTTTTCGCTGACAGTGCCGTTGAGGCGGAGTGTCCCGTGCCGGAACGTTACCTCACAGCAGATGCTGAGCTCTGAGTCCTCAGCGGGCGGTTCTGGTTGTACGGCGGTGGCATCGAGAGTCACAGGAAGTAACTGAGGCCTCTCAGAGGAAGGTAATAGCAGCTTTCCCTCGCGCCACTGCTGGCGCCATTTAAAGAGCAGATTGGCATTAATGCCATTTTCAAACGCCAGTTTTGAGATGGATATCCCGGGTTCGCAGGAGGCAGCAACGAGTTGCTGTTTAAACTCAGGAGAATAATTAGGGCAGCCTTTACGCCTGCCGGGAGTCATATTTTTCTGCATATCT
>NZ_CABTJS010000108.1:0-5864 GCF_902485085.1 uncultured Kluyvera sp. | reverse complement strand
GTAAGCGTCAACGGAGCACCGTATTGACGCTTATTTATTGGTGAGTACTACGTTCCATGGCAGGAGTTCGTCAACTCGGTTGGAAGGCCATTCCGGCAGTACGCTCAGGATATGGCGCAGATACGCTTCCGGATCGATACCGTTCAGACGGCAGGTGCCGATCAGCCCGTACAACAGTGCTCCACGCTCGCCGCCGTGATCGCTGCCAAAGAACATAAAGTTTTTCTTTCCGAGACAGACTGCACGAAGCGCTCTTTCCGCAGCATTATTATCCGCCTCCGCCAGACCGTCATCACTGTAATAACAGAGGGCATCCCACTGATTCAGTACATAGCTGAACGCTTCGCCCAGTCTGGATTTTTTCGACAGCGTACCATTCTTCTCCACCATCCATTCATGCAGCGACGTCAGTAACACTTTGCTTCGCTGCTGCCTGACGGCAAGACGCTCTGACTCCGGTAATCCCCGTATTTCATCCTCGATGGCGTACAGTTCACTGATTCGCTTCAGGGCTTCTTCTGCCGTCGCACTTTTGCTGCTGATGTATACATCGTGGATTTTTCGCCGGGCATGGGCCCAGCACGCAACTTCTGTCAGTGCACCACCTTCACGTTCTGCACTGAACAACCTGTCGTAACCTGTGAACGCATCCGCCTGCAGGATACCCCGGAAGGGGCGGAGGTGTTGCTCCGGGTGTTTCCCCTGCCGGTTCGGCGAGTACGCGAACCAGACCGCTGGAGGAGATGACGAACCCACATTGCGATCATCCCGGACATACGTCCAGATACGCCCTGTTTTCGCCTTTTTCTGACCCGGTGCCAGTACCTTTACCGGTGTGTCATCAGTGTGAACCTTGCGGGTGTTCATTACATAACGGTACAGGGCATCATTCACCGGTGTCATTAACTGGCAGCACGCGTCAACCCAGTTGGAGAGTAAGGCCCGGCTCAGTTCGACACCCTGGCGGGCAAAGATTTCACTCTGACGATACAGTGGCAGATGTTCGCAGTATTTTCCCGTTAACACGCGGGCAAGTAATCCGGGGCCCGCGATACCACGCTCTATCGGGCGGGACGGCGCCGGTGCTTCAACAATACAGTCACATTTTGTACAGGCTTTTTTTACCCGTTCTGTGCGGATCACTTTCAGGGCACTGCTCACCAGTTCCAGCTGTTCAGCGCTGACTTCCCCCAGATAATCCAGCTCACCGCCACACTCCGGGCAACAGCTTTCTTCTGGCTCCAGGCGGTGTATTTCACGGGGAAGGTGTGCCGGTAACGGACGACGATGGCGCGACTGTCGCAACTGGCGGGGAACCTGAGGATCGTCTTCCCGCCCACTGTAACGATCGCTGTCCTGTTCACGTTGTTTCAGCAGAGCCTCAGCCAGTTCAACTTCACGACGCAGTTTTTCAGAACGGGTACCGAACAGCATCCGGCGCAGTTTTTCTATCTGAGCCCGCAGATGTTCTATTTCCCGTTCATCTTCTTCGATCTTTTCTTCGGCACGTGTCAGTGCAGAGCGCAGGAAGGCTTCCGTCTCTTCAACCAGACTCAGTTGCTGGTCTTTCTGACGGAGGGCTTCAGCCTGCTCAGAGAGCAACCTTTCCAGCTCTGCGATGCGAATGAGGTATTTCTGACTCATGACCGTTTTTATAATGCGGTCAGGAGTTTTTTACAACATTGTCAGTGAGTTACGGCTGGATGTTTTTGGCTGACGCCAGTCCAGCTTATCGAGGAGCATTGCCAGTTGCGAGCGGGTAATGGATACCTTGCCGTCACGTACCGCAGGCCAGATAAACTGGCCTTCCTCCAGGCGTTTGGTGAACAGGCACAGACCATCAGCATCAGCCCAAAGAATTTTGACGGTGTCACCCCGTCGGCCACGGAAGATAAACAGGTGACCGGAGAAGGGATTATCATTCAGCACATGTTGTACCTGTTCTCCCAGTCCGTTGAAGGATTTACGCATATCGGTAACGCCGGCAACGAGCCAGATACGGGTACCTGATGGGAGTGAGATCATCTTCCCCTCCCGGTCAGTTCACGGATCAACACTGTGAGCAGCTCTGGCGATGGATTTTCCAGCGTCATGTTACCGTGACGGAATTCCACCTTGCAGGAACTGGCACTGACTCTGGTCTGAGTGGAAGTGGATAAAGACGGCGCAATGGCCGCCACAGGTTCTTTCTGCTCATCCGGCGTTATTTCTACAGGTAATAATTCAACGCCAGTGTCAGAAGAGGTCGTTACCGGAAGACGCCGCGAAACACGCCCTTCGTTCTGCCAGAGCCTGAGCCATTTGAAAATAACATTATCATTGACGCCATTTTCACGTGCAATCTGTGCAACACAAGCTCCAGGTTGTGATGCCAGTTCCACCATACGAAGTTTGAATTCATTCGAATAGTTTTTACGAGGTTCTTTTCGCCAGTCCTGTAATTCCATACTTAGATGTCCGTCTATATCAGATGGGCGTCTAAGTTACCAATTCTCGTCTGATGGCTACATACGGCGGTCAGTTTACGCTTACATAAATCCGGGGATTTTCAAAGAAATTCCTTCTGTCAGGAATTGTGCCCTTTGAGGGGAAATTATGACCATAACCAATCTCTGCGGTAATGTTGTTCTCTGCCTGTTTACCTGTAATCCAGACATCGTGGGCCAGGACATGCCCCGATGCTGTCAGACAAAGAGCTAAGATATAACCTGTATTTTTCATCATGATTTGTTACCACTGATAACGGGTATAAAGACTGACAGTTCTGCCTGAAAGCGGCACTCCTTTGCCATTCATGGCAAGCTTGTTGAAGGCATTATCCAGAGTCACTGATGCCTCAAAGCCTTTAACACTTACAGGCTTATAAGACAGTGAAAAGGAATGTACGGCATAGCCAGCCTGATGGGGATCGCCTTTTTTCACATGCGTGGCTGCTGCCGAAAGTTCAGCACGCCATCCGGCAGAAACTCCTCCATGACCAACAGGTATACTTATGTCACTGATGAGTGTGTCAGGATTGCCGGAGCCCAGCCATTCCCTGCTGCTGGCATCCATACTTTCCGTGCGGTTATAAGAAAGCATCCAGTCAAAATAATCAGACTGGTAATTTCCCTGCATATCCCATCCCCAGATACGGGCCCGGGATACATTATAAGAATAAGAACGCATCCGTTTCATATCCACGCGCGTGGCAATATAGTTTCTGGCATCCGTTCCGAAATATCCGCCTTTCAACTGCAGCCGATCATTGCCTGTAAGCAGGCCGTCCAGTTGAATACCTGCGCCAATCTCACGGGTAATGTTATTTTCTGGTTTCAGATTAAGGTTAGGTACCCAGTAATTGGGTTTACCCTTGCGGTAAAAATGTACATCATCCCTGTACATTTCTGCCATTGTGGGGGCACGGAATGCAGAGGATATGGAGCCGTACATCATCAGCCAGTCTGTCGGTGAGACTGAAATCGCCGCCCTTGGGGACAGGCGTTCGGCTTTCAGTTCTCCGGCACGGGGATTGAAGCTCTTGTACCGGTCATAGCGGGAACCGACGATAATGTTAACCGGGTAGCTTTTCATTGTCATTTCATCCTGGAAATACAACGATGTAAAGTCAATGTTTCCTTCCGGATATAGTGTGGCAGAGCCTTCTGGCTTCTGCTGCTGACGGTAATATTCAGCGCCATAACTTAACTGATGGGCTCCCGGAAAAATCAGAGTATGACTCCTGTTGACAACATTAACACCGGAGGTTCTGTTGTTTCTCCATTCTGCCGTTTTGTTGTGACCGTTTGTCTTGATAGTGATATCACTGAGATATAAAGTTGACTTTACATTGATGAGGCTGTTATCCACAGGAGCGTACTGGTACCAGAACTGTACGTCATTTTGTACTGTTTTTCTGTCACGCAGGCCGCTGTCACCATGTGTCTGAGTGGGATTGCCCGGTTCAGTGGTGTTATTCCGGTAGAGACGCAAGCTGGCACCTGCTTTGTTACTGTCTGTTATACCGACAGAGCCTTTCGCAAACAGGGCTGCAGGTTTTTCCTTGTTAGGTGCGCGCTCACCATCACTTTGATAGATATTACCTCTTTTACGCATAATGACAGAAAGGAGCGCATCTGTTTTTCCGGTTTTACCGAACCAGGTGAGCCCCGAGCCTGTGCTGTGGTCACCACTGGCGATATTTCCCCACAGACTTAAACCGTTTGTCTCTCCGGGGGGAAGGAAATCTGCTGCATCGGCAGTTCTGAAGTCCACAACACCTCCCAGCCCGCCACTGCCGTACAGACTGGAGTTTGGTCCGCGGACAACTTCGATACGTTTGACGAGTGCCGGATCCAGATAAGTGCCACTGCTTTTTGCCATGTCACTGAGTTGACGGATGCCGTCAACAAGAACAAGTACCCCGCTTTTGTCATAGCCGCGTAGATTAAAGGTCTGCCCATTGGTCCGTCCTGCACCAGTCTGGCTGAGACCGGCAACACCTTTCAGCATGCCGGCTGATGTGACCGCATTCTGACTCCATGGCGTGTCATTCGTGACGACACTGACCATTGACGGCGTTTCAAATACCGTGTTCTGATTTCCTGTCGCGACAACGGTGATTGTATCTTTAGCCATAGAAGAATGACTGGTCTCTGCCTGTAACCCTATCGGGAGTATGATTAATGTACAAATGACGTTTCTGATTACGTTCATATACATGCGAAAATATATGTTAATATTGATATGTTATAACATATCATTTTATTAATGCAACCCTGATCACGCAGCGTTCAGTGATAACCAGTGAATAGCGACTCTAATACCCGGTCGCTCTGCAATGTATCAGCGCCTGCGACCGATGCTATGGATATTGATTTTTCTACCGATAAAGAACCAGCAATACGGAATTTAGACTGGCCCCCTGAATCTCCAGACAACCAATATCACTTAAATAAGTGATAGTCTTAATACTAGTTTTTAGACTAGTCATTGGAGAACAGATGATTGATGTCTTAGGACCGGAGAAACGCAGACGGCGTACTACACAGGAAAAGATCGCTATTGTTCAGCAGAGCTTTGAACCGGGAATGACGGTCTCCCTTGTTGCCCGGCAACACGGTGTGGCAGCCAGCCAGTTATTTCTCTGGCGCAAGCAATACCAGGAGGGAAGTCTTACTGCTGTGGCCGCAGGAGAACAGGTCGTTCCTGCCTCTGAACTTGCTGCTGCCATGAAGCAGATTAAAGAACTCCAGCGCCTGCTCGGCAAAAAAACGATGGAAAATGAACTCCTTAAAGAAGCCGTTGAATATGGGCGTGCAAAAAAGTGGATAGCGCACGCGCCCTTATTGCCCGGGGATGGGGAGTAAGCTTAGTCAGCCGTTGTCTCCGGGTGTCGCGTGCGCAGTTGCACGTCATTCTCAGACGAACCGATGACTGGAAATATAGGGGCAAATCCACATCCTTACTTTTCCGTAAGGATTTTAGCGGGTCAAAACAGCGTTCCATGCCGGACTGATGATCTACATACTTAGAGTCACATACCAAAGTAAAACTATGGATGTATGCAAGCCTGCATCGTCAGGAGGTTAAATTTCAGACCTGCCAGTTACCGCGTAAATGGCTTGATATATGACTAATTTATTTGCACAGGATTTTTACGACAACGCTCTGAACCAGCAGTTGACGGGATATATAGTTGAGCTCATTACAGATAAAGCTTTTCTGTATCTCTGGCGGTGGTCATAGACCAGTAATCGTTATTGGGGTAATGACTCCAACTTATTGATAGTGTTTTATGTTCAGATAATGCCCGATGACTTTGTCATGCTGCTCCACCGATTTTGAGAACGACAGCGACTTCCGTCCCAGCCGTGCCAGGTGCT
>NZ_CABTJS010000107.1:0-1291 GCF_902485085.1 uncultured Kluyvera sp. | reverse complement strand
GAGAGCAGAGATAGCGCTGATGTCCGGCAGTGCTTTTGCCGTTACGCACCACGCCTTCAGTAGCGGAGCAGGAAGGACATCTGATGGAAATGGAAGCCACGCAAGCACCTTAAAATCACAATCATACACTAAATCAGTAAGTTGGCAGCATTACCCACATTCAGGCTATTAACGTGCAAGAGGGTGAACCGCTTAATCTGGATAGATGCATGCATACGCTGAACCAGATACGTCATCAGGTCACGGTGAAACCATCGGTAAAAAATGCCAAAAAATAATATAGCGAAAACGCTGCCACGATATTCCGTGGCAGCGTTGGAATTACCGGCACCTGAACAATAGGTGCGACGCTATTACAGTAAGGCCCTGCTTTAGAACGTCTCCCAACCTGCATCATGGCCTGCAGCCGCAGACACAGGGGACATTTTAAGAGGACGTTTAGGGGCTTTGGCCGCAGCCGCCGCCGTTTGTACCCCAGGTAAACGGAATACATCAACCAGTTGCTGCAGCTTGACCGCCTGATCTTCCAGACTTCCCGCAGCAGCAGACGATTCCTGAACCAGAGCGGCGTTCTGCTGTGTTGTCGTGTCCATTTCAGACATGGCCTGAGCAATCTGCGCAATACCCCGATTTTGCTCGTCAGACGCTGCGGCAATTTCCTGCATCAAATCTTTAACCTGGGTAACGGAGTGAAGAATCCCACTCATACTTTCACCCGCCAGATCGACCTGTTTTGCGCCTTCTTCTACAAAATGAACTGACTCGCCGATGAGCGCTTCAATCTCTTTTGCAGCCTGTGAGCTGCGCTGAGCTAATGAACGTACCTCTCCGGCAACAACGGCAAACCCGCGCCCCTGGTCGCCCGCACGCGCAGCCTCAACGGCGGCATTGAGCGCCAGAATATTGGTCTGGAACGCGATACCGTTAATAACGGTGGTAATTTCAGAGATGCGGCGTGAGCTTTCGATAATATCTTTCATCCGACTCACGGCATTACCTACAACAATACCCCCCTGACTCGCCGTATCGGACGCGGTAACAGCCAGCAAACTCGCCTGTTGGGCGTTTTGCGCGTTCTGTTTTACCGTCGAGCTCAGCTCTTCCATACTGGCAGCAGTTTCAACAACGGCGGCAGATTGTTGTTCAGTACGCGCTGACAGCTCATCATTGCCTAAGGAAGGTGCGAATAAGCAGGTCATTTCTTCCCAAGCTGACTCGCTGATTAAAATTTCGCGGATCTGGGCCGATTTTTTTCCCGCAAACACATCGAATCAGCCTATTTAGGCTATTT
>NZ_CABTJS010000106.1:0-41687 GCF_902485085.1 uncultured Kluyvera sp. | reverse complement strand
GTAATCAAGGCGTTTTTGAGCCGTACGAACCGGATCGAGAGTCAGGGGTAATTTTACCTTTTGCATAGGGCGCGCATATTAACTTTGTAACGTCATAGAGTCAAAGAAAAAGGCAGCCTCAGGTTGCCTTTTGCCAATAATTCGCACACATTGCGGCCTATAGTTTAAAATGTCGGAATCTAATTCGCTACCGTCTATTTAAAAAATTATGCCTGAATTGATTCTTGCTTCGACATCCCCCTATCGCAAACAGCTTCTGGAGAAACTCGGCCTCCCCTTCGAGTGCGCCGCACCCGAGGTTGACGAACTGCCGTTACCAGGCGAAACCCCGCGCAGCCTGGTGCTGCGCCTGGCGCAGGCAAAGGCCCAGGCGCTGGCCGCACGTTTTCCTGAACATCTGATTATCGGCTCCGACCAGGTGTGTTTACTGGATGGCGAGATCACCGGGAAACCCCACACCGAAGAGAATGCTCGCCTGCAATTAAAAAAGGCCAGCGGAAATGTGGTGACGTTTTATACCGGCCTGGCACTCTATAACTCCGCTAATGGTCAGTTACAGACAGAATGTGAGCCGTTCGACGTCCATTTTCGTCACTTGAGCGAGCAAGAAATCAACGCTTACATCCGTAAAGAAAACCCACTTAACTGCGCGGGCAGTTTTAAAAGTGAGGGGTTAGGCATCGCATTATTTGACCGTCTTGAAGGCCGCGACCCAAACACGCTGATTGGTTTACCACTGATTGCGCTGTGCAAAATGCTTCGCCGGGAGAACTTTAACCCGTTGGCAGATTAGTGCCCCCCCGGCTACTCCCTCAAATGTAACCCGGCCGAGCCCAGCGACGCCGGGAAATCCCACTCACGATCACAGTTTATTTTTTCACCGCCATTACAATCCACCCTCTACATTGAAACATTGTTTTAATTTAAGGAGAGAGGATGCGTGGCAAACATAAACTGTTCTTTATACTGGCAATGCTGACTGCGGTGCAGGCCAATGCCGCAGATGACTGGCAGCGTCAGGGCATTACTGAAGGCAATCTTCCCGCCAGCTGGCAGCAGATGAAATCGCAAATGCAGTACCCCGATTCCTGGCTTTCAGGGCACTACACGGACTTCAAACAGTGGCAGCAGCATGCTCGCCAGGAATTCCGTCAATCGCTGCTCACCCCTGACTCAACGAAGCCCTTCGACACCAAAAATATTGCCAGTGAAGACCGGGGCAGCTACACCGCAGAAAAGCTTTCCCTTAACATCACCGACGATAATCGCATCGCTGCGTTAATGCTCACGCCTAAAACCCCTGGCCCACATCCCGCGGTTGTTCTGCTGCACGACCACGGTTCGAAGTTTGATATCGGTAAAGAGAAGCTTATCCGGCCTTGGGGTAACGCAGAACAACTCGCTAGCGCCCAGGCCTGGGCAGATAAATTCTTCACCGGGCGCTTTATCGGCGACGAACTGGCTAAACGCGGCTATGTGGTTATCGCTATCGATAGCCCCGGCTGGGGCGACCGCGGGCCGATGGTCTATGAACAGCAGCAGGCGCTGGCAAGCAACTATTTCAATCTTGGGCGCTCACTGGCCGGTGAAGTGGCCTATGAAGATATGCGTACCGTTGATTTTATCGCTTCGCTGAAAAGCGTCGACAGTCAACGTATTGGCGTGCTCGGCTTCTCGATGGGGGGCTTCCGCGCCTGGCAGCTCGCGGCGCTTTCCGACAAAGTGGCTGCGACGGCGGTCATCTCCTGGTTCGGTACCTACAACGGTCTGATGACACCGGGCAACAATGTGCTGCGCGGTCAATCCGCCTTCTACATGCTGCACCCGGGAATGCCCGCGAAAATGGATATCCCCGATATCGCGAGCCTCGCCGCGCCGAAGCCAATGCTGATATTCAGCGGCGGTCAGGACAAGCTGTTCCCTGCGGACGCCGTTAACGATGCCTTTGCTAAAGCACACCGCGTCTGGTCCTCGCAAAACGCCGACGATAGGCTCGTCACCAAAACCTGGCAAGCATTAGGTCACGTCTTTTACCAGCAACAACAGGAGGAAGTTTTCCCCTGGCTGGATAAATGGCTGAAGTAAGAGGAAATAAGAGAGGTTAGCAGGCCGGATAAGCGAAGCGCCATCCGGCCTAACGGCTTACTGCTGCTTGCTTTGATTGCGCAGTACCTGCAGGCAGCGCTTGAGCTGGTCATCCATCGGCGCTTCGATACGCAGCACTTCGCCGGTACCCGGATGCGTAAACTTCAGCGCGGCAGCATGCAGGAACAGACGGTTCAGCCCGGTACCCGCCAGCTGTTTATCAAACTCACGGTCTCCATAGCGGTCATCAAAGGCGATGGGATGACCGGCATGCAGCGTGTGGACACGAATCTGGTGGGTACGTCCCGTCACCGGGCTGCAGCGAACCAGCGTCGCGTGGGTATAGCGCTCTTCCACCTTAAAGCGGGTTTCCGACGGCTTCCCTTCCTGATTCACGCGCACGATGCGCTCACCGCTTTGCAGAATATTTTTCAACAACGGCGCCTGCACTACTTTGACATGGGATTGCCACTGTCCACGGACCAGCGCCAGGTAATCTTTTTGCATCCCCTTCTCGCGCAGCTGTTCATGCAGTGAACGCAGCGCCGAACGCTTCTTCGCCACCAGCAGCACGCCGGAGGTATCGCGGTCAAGACGGTGAACCAATTCCAGGAAGCGCGCTTCCGGGCGCAGGGCTCGCAGGCCTTCAATGACGCCAAAGCTCAGCCCGCTGCCGCCGTGTACAGCGGTGCCAGAAGGTTTGTTCAGCACCAGGATATGATCGTCTTCATAGAGGATCACATCGCTCAGGGCAGCGACTTTTTGCAGATGCGGTGATACGGCATCTTCTTCACGCTCGGCAACGCGTACCGGCGGGATGCGCACTTCATCACCCGCTTCCAGCTTGTATTCAGGTTTAATGCGTTTTTTGTTTACCCGCACTTCGCCCTTACGCAGGATGCGATAGATCATGCTCTTCGGCACACCCTTAAGTTGGGTGCGCAAAAAGTTATCGATTCGTTGCCCGGCTTCATCAGCGCTGATGGCAATCATTTTTACGGTTGGAGTCTCAGTTTTCATGGTGCGCGATTCTAAATATCCCCGCTCGATAGCGCCACTCATTTTTCTATGCTTATATTTATCATTACCTGATTACTCTCGTTGCTTCTGCCAGCGAATTGTTTGTTATTAGAACAATCGCATCCGGCAGGTGAAAAAACTGTGAGTAACCGGGTGATAAAAGGTGAAAGTCATCTTGCTATAACTAGGTTAGCAAGGAATAATGAATCTGTTTTCCGTGTTGAACCTGGAATAACAAGGATATTTACGGAATGACCAGTTTTGTCTGTCCGATCATCCACGCAGCAATGGCGTAAGACGTATTGATCTTTCAGACAGTTAGCGGGCTGCGAGTTGCAGTCCTTACCGGTACATATACTGTACGAATTTTAGATGGCAGACAGAAAACGCAACGGGAAACATCCGTGCAGACCTCTACCTTCTGAAAGATGACGAGTATAAATGGAATCTTCTCTGGAGAGTTATCCCAGGCTGTTCCCCAAATAATTGCGCTGTGTTTCCGCTTGAAACACAGGCTACCGACACTCTGCGCCTCTTAAGCGAGCGACAACCGTGAGGTTGGCGACGTGAATAGTCACGAGGCCATCGGTTTACCCCGGAAAGGCAACACTCTGCTCGCAGCTTAGTCGTCAATGTAAGAATAATGAGTAAGTTACGATGAAAAGAATGTTAATCAACGCAACTCAGCAGGAAGAGTTGCGTGTCGCCCTCGTTGATGGGCAGCGTCTGTACGATCTGGATATTGAAAGCCCAGGACACGAACAGAAAAAAGCGAACATCTACAAAGGCAAAATTACCCGTATTGAGCCAAGCCTCGAAGCCGCATTTGTTGATTACGGCGCCGAACGTCATGGTTTCCTCCCTCTCAAAGAAATTGCTCGCGAATACTTCCCTGCTAATTACAACGCTCATGGCCGTCCGAATATCAAAGACGTCCTGCGCGAGGGTCAGGAAGTCATTGTTCAGATTGATAAAGAAGAGCGCGGTAACAAAGGCGCTGCACTGACCACCTTTATCAGCCTTGCGGGTAGCTATCTGGTGCTGATGCCGAATAACCCACGTGCTGGCGGTATCTCCCGTCGCATCGAAGGTGACGATCGCACTGAGCTGAAAGAAGCGCTGGCAAGCCTCGAGCTGCCAGACGGCATGGGCTTAATCGTACGTACCGCAGGTGTGGGTAAATCCGCCGAAGCGCTGCAGTGGGACTTAAGCTTCCGCCTTAAGCACTGGGAAGCTATCCAGAAAGCCGCTGAAAGCCGCGCTGCTCCGTTCCTGATTCACCAGGAAAGTAACGTCATCGTTCGTGCCTTCCGCGACTACCTGCGCCAGGACATCGGCGAAATCCTGATCGATAACCCGAAAGTGATGGAAATGGCGCGCCAGCACATTTCTGCGCTGGGTCGTCCAGATTTCAGCAGCAAAATCAAACTGTACACCGGCGAAATCCCGCTGTTCAGTCACTACCAAATTGAATCGCAGATCGAATCCGCTTTCCAGCGTGAAGTCCGTCTGCCGTCAGGCGGCTCTATCGTTATCGATAGCACCGAAGCGCTGACCGCTATCGATATCAACTCCGCGCGTGCAACCCGCGGCGGCGACATCGAAGAAACCGCATTCAACACCAACCTGGAAGCGGCCGATGAAATCGCCCGTCAGCTCCGCCTGCGTGACCTCGGTGGCCTGATCGTTATCGACTTTATCGACATGACCCCGGTACGCCACCAGCGCGCGGTAGAAAACCGTCTGCGTGAAGCGGTACGTCAGGACCGTGCGCGTATCCAGATTAGCCACATTTCTCGCTTCGGTCTGCTGGAGATGTCCCGTCAGCGTCTGAGCCCTTCTCTTGGTGAATCCAGCCATCACGTCTGCCCACGCTGCTCCGGTACCGGTACCGTGCGTGACAACGAATCGCTGTCGCTCTCCATTCTGCGTCTGATTGAAGAAGAAGCGCTGAAAGAGAACACCAAAGAAGTTCACGCGATTGTCCCTGTGCCAATTGCCTCTTACCTGCTGAACGAAAAACGCGCCGCAATCAGCGCCATCGAATCCCGTCAGGGCGATGTTCGCTGCATTATCGTGCCAAACGATCAGATGGAAACTCCGCACTACTCCGTACTGCGCGTGCGTAAAGGTGAAGAGACCACTACCCTGAGCTACCTGCTGCCGAAGCTGCATGAAGAAGCGATGGCGCTGCCGGTAGAAGAAGAGTTCGTTGAGCGTAAGCTGCCAGAACAGCCGGCGCTGGCGACCTTCGTGATGCCTGAAGTACCGCCAACGTCTGCGACAGAAAAAGCCGCGACTGCCGCTGCACCACAGCCAAAAGCTGCCGTTGCTGCTGCCCCTGCCGCACCGGGCCTTATCTCCCGCTTCTTCGGCGCGCTGAAAAACCTGTTTGCCGGTACACCGGAAGCACCGGTTGAAGCTCAGCCAGAGAAACAGGAAACCAAGCCTGAACGTCAGCAGGAACGTCGCAAACCGCGTCAGAACAACCGTCGCGACCGCAACGATCGCGGTGACCGTAACGACCGCCGTGGCGATCGCAACGAGCGTAACGACCGTGGTGAAAACGCCGAAGGCCGTGAACCGCGCGAAAACCGTGAAGGTCGCGAGGACAACCGTCGTAACCGTCGTGAAAAACCGCAGCAGACCGGTGAAGGTCGTGAAAACCGCCAGGTTGCTGCCGTAGACGACAGCGAGAAAGCGAAATCCCGTGACGATCAGCAGCAGTCCCGCCGCGAACGTAACCGCCGCCGCAATGACGAAAAACGTCAGCAGCCGCAGGAAGCCAAGCAGCAGACCCGCGAAGAACAGCCGGTCGTTGTCGACGAAGCTGCACAGGAAGAACGCGTTCAGACTATGCCGCGCCGCAAGCCGCGTCAGCTGTCTCAGAAAGTGCGTATCGAAACCCCTGAGCAGACCGCAGCGCGTGAACTGATTGCAGATGAACCGCAGCAGGAAGAAGCACCACGTACCGCTCTGGCGAAAGTTGATCTGCCAGCCGTTGTTGACGCACCGGTTCAGACCGAGCAGGACGATAGCGCTGAAGGCCGTGATAACAACGGTATGCCGCGTCGTTCCCGTCGTTCTCCGCGTCACCTGCGCGTTAGCGGCCAGCGTCGTCGTCGTTACCGCGATGAGCGTTATCCAACCCAATCACCAATGCCGCTGACCGTCGCCTGTGCGTCGCCAGAACTGGCATCCGGTAAAGTGTGGATCCGCTACCCGGTTGCACAGGTTCAGGATCAGGCTATCGTTGATGCACCGGTTGAGCAGGAAGAGATTGCGCAGCCAATCGTGGCAGAAACCGTTGAGCAAGCCGTAGCGCCTATCGCCGCCGCCGAGCCAGTAGCACCTGCTGCTGTTGAAGCGCCGGTACAGCCTGCGGAAGCGGTTGAGCCAGAAACCGTGGTTGAACCTGTTGCTGTCGCTGCTGAAGAAGCCGCACCAGCCCAGGAAGAAGCGCCTGCGCCAGTTGTTGCAGAAGCGGTAGCTGAAGAGCCAGTCGTTGTTGAAGAAGCACCGGTACAGCCGGTTGCCGAAACCACAGCACCGGTTGAAGAAGCCAACGTGGAAGCACCGACCGCCGCTGAGCCAATGGTTGAAGCGCCTGTCGTAGCAACGCCTGAAGTAGAAGCGCCAGTTGTTGCGGCGGCTCCTGTCGTTGAAGCACCAGTGGTTGCTCCAGCGCCGGTTGTCGCAGAGCCAGCACCTGTTGCTGCTCATCACTCGACCGCACCGATGACTCGCGCACCAGCGCCAGCCTACGTGCCTGAAGCGCCGCGTCACAGCGACTGGGTTCGCCCTGCCTTTGACTTCGACGGTAAAGGTTCTGCCGGTGGTCACAGCGCAACGCATACCGCGACCTCAGGTCCAACCCGCCCGCAGCCGGTTGAATAACCGTTCGTGAGTGAAATAAAAAATCGGCCCTGGTGGCCGATTTTTTTTAGCCTTTTTTCGGCTGCTGCATCCCGGCAATTTGCGGCATGACTTCCCGCATCAGGTCGAGAAATTTACGCAGCCGCGTTGGGTAATACCGCGCCCACGGGTATACCAGATGCACCGGCAACGGCGCTGCCTGCCACTGTGGCAGCAGCTCAATCAACTGCCCGCTCGCCAGCTCCGCTTCCACCGTCCAGCTCGACACTACCGCCACACCAACATGCGCCAGTGCCGCGTTCTTCGCCACATACAGACTGTCGGTGCTCAACCGCGCCGCCACCGCTACATTGGCCAACTGGTCACTCCCCGCCTGACGCAATACCACTTCATGCTGGTAGAAGGTACTGATAGCAATCCACGGTAATGCCGAAAGCTGCTCGGGATTCTCTACCGCCGGATAACGACTCAGCAGTTCAGGTGACGCAACAATACAGCGCGGGACTTCGGCCAGCAGCACCGATACTGTCGCCGGGTCGACATCAGCGCCAACGCGAATGGCGCAATCAATATTATCGCTGATGAAGTCCACCGCTTTGTCATGCAGCATCCACTCCACCGACAGCTGCGGATAGCGTGCCAGAAAACCCACCAGCGGCATCAGCAGCTGCTGCTGGCCAAACGCATGCGGAGCGCGCACCCGCAGCGTCCCGACCGGCTGGTCATCGGCAAACTGTAGTGCATCTTCCAGCGCCAGCCATGACTCCACCACCTGACGAGCGTATTGATAGCAGCGTTCGCCATCGTCAGTCAGCTTCATGGCGTGCGTGGACCGTTGCAGCAGCCTGGCTCCCAGCATCTCCTCCAGCGATTGCAGGCGTCGGCTGACGGTGGCCTGAGTAGTCTGCAACTGCCTGGCCGCCGCGGAGAGCGAACCGGATTCCACGATACGAATAAAGGTCCGCATCAGCTCTACGCGGTCTATACGCTCATTTCTTTTCATTATCACTTTGCCTATACGCCAAACGTATAACTGTTTTACCACCAGGCTGGCTACCACTCCACCCCAAAGACGCGGAAAATGCGCCTCATACACCGTTGAGGACAACAAC
The DNA here is from genome assembly GCF_902485085.1 of uncultured Kluyvera sp. Classification (NCBI taxonomy): domain Bacteria; kingdom Pseudomonadati; phylum Pseudomonadota; class Gammaproteobacteria; order Enterobacterales; family Enterobacteriaceae; genus Kluyvera; species uncultured Kluyvera sp. Next base: position 33,594 of record NZ_CABTJS010000106.1, on the reverse strand, counting down.
ATCATGAACAGTCATACCGCATCAACACAGGTCAACAGCCTGCTGATTTTCATCCTGGCATTGGGCGCTGGATTTAGCGTCGCCGCCATTTACTACGCACAGCCTCTGCTGCCGCTGATGGGCGCAACCTTAAATCTCAGCGTCGAAGGGATGGGGCTGATTCCCACGCTGACTCAGGCTGGGTATGCACTGGGCATTTTATTCCTGTTGCCGCTGGGCGACCGCTATGACCGCAGAACGCTGATTCTGTTTAAAAGTCTGGCGCTGGCCGTGCTGCTACTGATTTATAGCCTGACCCAGCAATTTCATTCTCTGCTGGCGATAAGCCTGCTTATCGGGATGGCCGCGACCATGGCGCAGGATATTGTGCCCGCCGCCGCCATCCTTGCCCCTGCGGGTAAACAGGGGAAAATGGTGGGCACGGTGATGACCGGTCTGCTGCTCGGCATCCTGTTATCACGTACCGTAAGCGGCGTGGTCGGCGAACTCTTTGGCTGGCGCGTGATGTATCAGGCTGCTGCCGTCAGTATCGCGCTGATTGGAGCGCTGCTGTGGCGCGTGCTGCCAAACTTTGCCGCCCACTCAGAGCTGCACTACCCAGCGCTGATGGTGTCGATGGCACACCTGTGGCGTCGCTACCCAACGTTGCGTCGTGCCGCCATGGCGCAAGGTTTTCTCTCTATCGCCTTTAGCGCGTTCTGGTCTACGCTTGCTGTGATGCTAGCCGAGCACTATCACATGGGCAGCGCCGTTGCCGGGGGTTTCGGTATCGCCGGTGCAGCAGGTGCTTTAGCCGCGCCGCTGGCGGGTGGTTTAGCCGATAAAGTCGGTGCCGAGAAAGTCACACAGCTGGGTGCGCTACTGGTCAGCCTCTCGTTCGCCCTGATGCTGCTGCTCCCTGCCCTGCCGCCGATGGCGCAACTGGTGCTGATTGCCGTCTCCGCCGTAGGCTTCGACCTTGGCCTGCAGTCAAGTCTGGTGGCACACCAGAATCTGGTTTATAGCCTGGAGCCACAGGCACGTGGCCGCCTGAACGCGCTGCTGTTCACCGGGGTGTTTATTGGGATGTCGGTTGGGTCGGTGCTGGGGACGCAGGTTTACGCCATGGCCGGTTGGGAAGGTGTGGTGATTCTGGCGACCGTTGCGGGTCTGGTTGCACTGGCTATTCGCGTCAGCGAAACCTACCGCCTGCGTAACACCGCGCTCAATGCACAATAGAAGCTGAAAAAAAGCCCGCGACGGGGTGATGACGCGGGCGATAAAACATATCCAGTTTCCAGATATGTCAAAACTTACATGTTTTATTTATTCAGTTGGAACAGCGACATTCCCTGCATATCCGTAAACGCTTTGTACGCTGCCTGTAGTGCGGTTTGCTGCATGGTGTAATTCGAAATCGTTTCGTTCCAGTCTACATCGACCAGGTTACTCATCTGCTGTGTTTGCGCCAGCGCACGGTCATCACCCAGTGAATCGAGCTTGTCGAGTTCATTAAGCTGGGTACCCAGTTCGGCGCGCACGGTCAGTACGTTGTTCAATGAGTTACTCAAGCTACGGTTAGTGCGGTCGATTGCCGCTGCTGCCGTATCTTTTGCGGTATCATCATCTTCAACAGGCGTGTTCAACGCGGCAATCGCGGAGTCCAGCGCTTTGAAGATATTGGTGTCGGCATCCGGCTTCGCATTACTGGTCGCACTGTCAAACACCAGATTACCGGTATGGCCAATCACCATGGTGCGTGATGTATCAACCTGCTGTTCGACGTTGAGCGTACCGCCCACGTAGTTGCCCTGGTCGTCAAACGGCGCCGTATCCGTTTTATAACCGGCAAAAATATAGCGCCCGTTACCGTCGGTACTGTTTGCCAGGTTGAGGATCTGGTCACGGATCCCCTGCAGTTCAGTTGCCAGTGAGGCGCGGTCATCATCGCTCAGCGTGCCGTTACCGGCGTTAACAATCTTTTCCTGCGCCGACTGAATCGCGGTGGTCACCTGTGAGAGCGTGCTCTCTTCAATCGACACGCGCTGCGTGGCAAAGGTACGCGCCGTCGCAAACTGGCTGTTCTGCGCCTGTGCCTGCGACAAGACGACCGCCTGCGAGGCCGCGACCGGGTCATCCGACGCACGGTTAACGCGCTTGCCGGTCGACATCTGTTCGCCATACTTCAACCATGCAGATTGAGAATCGGTAATGCCTCTCATGTTCTGCTGATACATCATTAAGGTACTAACGCGCATGATGGTCCCTCTTCTTAGCGAATATTGATTAATGCGTCGAAGATGGTGCTTGCGGTTTGCAGCACCTGCGCATTGGCCAGGTAATACTGTTGATAGAGCTGCAGGTTGCCGTATTCTTCATCGAGGTTTACCCCAGAGATAGACTGCTGCTGCTCGGTTAATTGGGTGACCACGTTTGCCTGCGTGGTACTGCTGCTCTTCAGCGTCGAGGTTTTGGTACCGATGCTACTCACCAGCGCCGCGTAGGCATCGCTGAAGCTCTTCGAGCCGCCAACCACTTTACTGTTTTGCAGATCCAACAGCGCCTGTCCGTTGCGGTTATCACTCTCGCCAACGCTGTCACCGTTAGTGTCCGGCAGACCCATCGCAATTTCAGACTCGCTGCTGATAGCGACTTTCATGTTAACGATAGTGTCGCTGACCGGCTTAACGGTGAAGCTATCACCGGTATTCGCCGCACCCGTTCCGCCAATAGAAACCGAGAGGCCGTCAAATTTCAGCGTGGTCGCATCGCTATCCGCATCCAGCTTCACGGTGGTGTTATCGGAAGTGCGCGTCACCTGCCAACCGCTGTCGGTTTTCACCACTCGGTAATCCGTCGCCTGTACCGCAGATGACTTACTAACGCTTGCCGTCAGCTCTGCGTCGCCGGTATTTTTACTGTTTGCCAGAACGGACGGTTTGCCGAAGGAGAAGAAATTCTCGCCGGTATCGCCGTTGGCATCGACGCCTTGCTTATGCACCGTGTTGAAAGCGTCGGCAAAGGCCAGCGCCATCTGGTTCAGGCTATTGCGCGTCTGGTCCAGATCCTGAGAGCGGAACGTCAACATGCCGCCCAGTGAACCGGTCGTCAGCAGCTTTTCCGGGATCTCAACATTGCCCGCCACGTTATCAACATAAGCCACAGTCGTCCGCGTTGGATCGGCACTGCTCGGTACCGCCGCCAGTTGGTTAGACTTGGTCCCCGCCACCAGCGTATAGCCGTTTGCCATGGTGATGTTGTAAGTGCTGCCATCCTGGACGTTGACTTCAACGCCCACCAGCTTGTTCAGGTCGCTCACCAGCTGATCGCGCTGGTCCAGCAGATCGTTTGGCGATGCGCCTGCGCCAACGCCGGTCAGACGTGAAATTTTGTCGTTGAGGCTGGCAATCTGCGAGGTGTAGTTGTTTATCTGATCAACGGTCGACGAAATACTCAGGTTGATTTGCTTGTCCTGGTCACGCAGATACTGGTCAGCAACCTTGAACTGGTTTACCACGCCATCGGCCTTACCCAGCACGGTCTGGCGTGCCGCCGGATCTTCGGCGTTGCTCACCAGCGTCTGCAGGCTGCTGAAGAAATCCTGCAGGGTCGTCGAGATGTTATTGGTCGTGCTCGCAAACATGTTGTCGAGCTTAGAAACCTGATCGTAACGCGTGCTCAAACCGCTGCTCTGACTTTGCGCCGAACGCAGCTGGTTGGTGATAAAGGCGTTATATTCACGCTGAATGCTGGAGACATTAACGCCATTGCCCACCCAACCGCCCGCACCAAGCGTACTGTTGGCTGCAGCCAGCACCGTCGTCTGACGGGTGTAGCCAGCGACGTTATAGCTGGAGATATTGTTACTGGTGGTATTCAGCGCCGACTGTGCGGCGCTCAGCCCGCTCATCGCGCTGTTAATTAAACTGGACATGAACGCTCCTTCTTTAGACCATGGTATTACTTATCGGATGGCGGACGGCAAACTTGAGGCTCGTCAGAACAGATTTTCGATGTCGTTACGATAGGCATTGCTGACCTTATCGCTCATCGCTTTCAGTTGTTGAATCATGCTGGTGAGTTTGCGCGCATACTGCGGATCGGTGGCATAACCGGCGTTTTGTAGCGCCTGCGCGCCCTGCTCTGCCGTTGATGCCGAGGTCACCGCCGCATAGCGAGGGTTACGCGTTAGCAGATTCACATAGTCCGACAGCGCCTCAAGATAGGAGCTGTAGACACGGAACTTCGCCTTCACCTTCTTCGCTTCGCCGTTTTCAAATTCCGTGGTGGTGATTTCCGTCACCTTACCCTTCCAGTCACCGGACGCTTTCACACCAAACAGGTTGAAGCTTGGTTCACCGTTTTCCCGACGGATCTGTCGCTGCCCCCAGCCGGACTCCAGCGCCGCCTGCGCCAGAATCAGGTGGTGAGGAATACCGCTCTGCTCACTCGCCAGCCGTGCCGGAAGCGACAGCTGGGCGAGGAAGTCTTTGCTATCGCCGGAAAGCGGCGTGTCGCTATTATCCGGCGCCTTCGGCAGCGCTTTACGCACCATCTGCGTCAGCGCGGCGTTCTGGTAGCTGGTGACCGTCTGCATATCGAACTTCATCGGCACCTGGCCGACATTGTCGGCCGGCTCCTGCTGCTGTGCCGACAGCTGCTTGACCATCTCCTCCGCCAGACCAAGGCCTTTTCCTGCCGTCATCTGTTGGGCGATTTGCTGGTCATACATACTGGTGTAAAGCCGCGTCTGCTCGCTGCTGAAAAGACCGTCTTTCGGCAGCGTTTCACGCATGCTTTTCAGCATCATCTGCACGAACATCCCTTCCACCTGACGCGCCACCGGCCGCAGGTTGGCCTGCGGGTCCTGCCCGGCCTTGGTTTTCAGCTCGTTCAGCGACTGCGCGTCCCAGGCGGCGCTCGCCAGTAGTTTGCTGTCGGTCAGCATCAGACAATCTCCACCTTGGCGCGCAGGCAGCCTGCGCTTTGCATCGCCTGAATAATCGACATCAGGTCGATTGGCGTTGCCCCCAACGCGTTCAGCGCACGCACCACGTTGTTCAGGTTGGCGCTTGCGCGAATGCTCTGCAGCGAGCCGCCGCTCTGGCGAAGGTCAATTTGCGTCTGCGGCGTAACCACGGTACGGCCGCCAGCAAACGGCGTATCCGGCTGGTTCACCTGTGCGGAGCGGTTAACGGTAACGGACAGGTTACCTTGCGCAACAGCACAGCTATCCAGCGTCACTTCGCGGTTCATCACCACAGAGCCGGTACGGGAGTTGATAATGATCTTCGCATCCTGCGGCGTGGTACCGACCTCAAGATTTTGAATATCCGCCAGCAGACGTACCTGACCGCTGCCGCCCACCGGCGCGCGCACCTGTACGGTACGCGCATCCAGCGCGGTGGCGTTACCGAGGCTGCTGCGACGGTTAATGGTGTCGGCAATCTGCTGCGCCATGGTGAAGTCATCGTCATTCAGTTGCAGGTTGATGGTGTTACCTGCGCCGAACTGTGTAGGCAGCTCACGTTCAATGGTCGCCCCGCCGGTAATACGCCCGCCGTTCAGCTGGTTCACCTGCACGCTGCTGCCACCGGCCGCGGCGCCAGCACCGCCGACCAGAATGTTGCCCTGCGCCAGCGCATACACCTGGCTGTCCACGCCTTTCAGCGGAGTCATCAGCAGCGTACCGCCGCGCAGGCTTTTAGCGTTACCCATAGAGGAAACCACTACGTCGATGTTCTGCCCCTGGCGGCCAAACGCCGGAAGCTGCGCTGTGACCATCACCGCCGCCACGTTTTTCAGCTGCATGTTGGTGCCTGCTGGCACGGTGATCCCTAACTGGGAGAGCATGTTGTTAAGGCTCTGAGTGGTAAACGGCGTTTGCGTCGTCTGGTCACCCGTGCCATCAAGCCCCACCACCAGGCCATAGCCAATCAGCGAGTTTTCCCTCACCCCCTGCACGCTGGTGAGGTCGCGAATGCGTTCGGCGTGCGCCAGGCCGGTGACCAGCACCAGCGCCAGGGTTAGCAGAGTTTTAAACATGGTTCACCTCGTTACATCGGCGATAAGTTAAGGAAGAAGCGCTGCAGCCAGCCCATATTCTGCGCTTCGTTGATATAGCCGTTGCCGACATATTCGATACGCGCATCCGCCACCTGCGTGGACGGTACGGTGTTGCTGCCGCTGATGGTGCGCGGGTTAACCACCCCGGAGAAGCGGATAAATTCTGTGCCCTGGTTGATAGCAATTTGCTTTTCACCCACGACATGCAGGTTGCCGTTGACCAGCACCTGATCGACGGTCACCGTCAGCGTGCCGCTGAAGGTGTTGCTGGCGTTTGCGCCACCCTTACCGTTAAAGGTGTTGCCACCGGAAGCATCAACATCGGCGCGCGCATTGCCAAACAGGCCCTGCAGGTAGCGCGGTACGGTGTCAAAGCCAAAATTCGTTTTGCCATCGCGGCTGGCGTTAGCCGACGAGCTTTTGCTCGCACTGACGTTTTCTTGCAGCACGATAGTCAGCGTATCACCGATATTGCGCGGACGGCGGTCTTCAAACAGCGGCTGGTAGCCGTAGTTAATCGGCTGCGCGGTCTGGAAAATAGAGCCATTCGCCACCGGGACCGGGCCAGGAATCGGCTGGGCGGTCGTCGCCCCTTCCACCAGCGGCTTAGACGGCACCAGAGCACACCCTGCCACGCTGAGGGCGACAATGGTTAAAAGCGGATAACGAAACGCTGCGGATTTTTGCATTGCTTTCTTCTTCTGAATCTCAATGTTTGCCCCGAGAGTGCCCGGAGTCGGCATTCACACCTCGTCCGGGCTACACGACCTGTCGTAGCCCAGACGAGCGAAGCGACTCCGGGGAACGCCCGGCGAAGCCTTACAGCTGCGTCAGTTTTTGCAGCATCTGGTCAGTCGTCGATACCGCTTTACTGTTAATTTCGTACGCGCGCTGCACCTGAATCATGTTAACCAGCTCTTCCGCCACGTTGACGTTAGAGGTTTCGACATAACCCTGATACAGCAGACCCGCACCGTTCAGCCCCGGCGTGGTGTCGTTCGGCGCACCGGAGGCCTGGGTTTCGATGTACAGGTTTTCACCAATACTCTCGAGCCCGGTGTCGTTCATAAAGGTCGACAGGTTCAGCTGCCCGACCTGAACCGGGTTAGCCTGCCCCTGCTGGGTCACGCTGACGATACCGTCACGGCCGATAGTGATGCTGATAGCGTTCGCCGGAATGGTGATTGCTGGCTGTACCTGATAGCCGCTGGCGGTGACCAACTGACCGTTCTGGTCAACCTGGAACGAACCGTCACGGGTATAGGCCGAAGAACCGTCCGGCAGCAGGATCTGGAAGAACCCGTCGCCTTTAATCGCCACATCTTTACTGTTGTTGGTCTGCGACAGGTTACCCTGGCTGTGCAGACGTTCGGTCGCCACGGGACGCACCCCGGTACCAATCTGCAGGCCTGATGGCAGCGTCGTTTGTTCGGATGATTGCGCACCCGGCTGGCGAACGGTTTGATAGAGCAAGTCTTCAAACACCGCGCGCTGGCGCTTAAAACCATTAGTACTGACGTTCGCCAGGTTGTTGGCGATAACGTCCATATTGGTTTGCTGCGCGTCGAGACCGGTTTTCGCGATCCATAATGAACTGATCATAGTTTTCCTTAGCTCATTGACAGCAACTGGTTAGCTTTCTGCGTGTTTTCATCCACGCTGCTGATAACCTTCATCTGCATTTCGAAACGGCGTGAGCTGGCAATCATGTCTGCCATTGCCGCCACGGGTTTTACGTTGCTGCCTTCCAGCACGCCAGACTGCAGGCGCAGCGTTGGGTCAGCCTGTAAGGTTGGCCCACGCGTCGCAACCGCCGACGGCGTGAGGTGGAACAGTCCATCATCGCCACGCGCCACTTCCGTTGCCGTCGCCTTCACGACCTTCAGCTTACCGACGGGGGAAACCGTATTAGGTGGGTCACCCGGTGTCAGTGCGGAAATAGTGCCGTCCGAGGCAATGGTCACCTGCGAGCCTTCCGGCACGCTCAGCGGCCCGGTTTCACCAATCACCGGATTGCCCTGAATCGTGAGCTGCCCGGTGGAGCTGACCTGGATGTTACCGTTACGGGTATAGCCTTCGGTACCATCTGCCGACTGCACCGCCAGCCAACCGTCCTGCTGAATGGCGACGTCCAGCGGACGTGCGGTGTAGTCCAGTTGGCCTGGGGTCATATCCGCGCCCGGCGTGGTGGCAGCCACCAGCGTACGCGTCTCAACGGACGGCCCCACGACCGGCACCGCACGCATGGCGGTTAGCTGGGCGCGAAAGCCCGGCGTTGATGTATTGGCAAGGTTGCTCGCCGTGACCGCCTGCTGCTGCATGGTCTGGCTGGCGGCACCCATTGCCGTATATATCGCGTGATCCATGAGGTCACCCTATTAGACGATTAACGCAGGTTAACCAGCGTGTTGAGGATCTGATCCTGGGTTTTGATGGTCTGGGCGTTAGACTGATAGTTACGCTGCGCCACGATCATATTCACCAGCTCTTTACTCAGGTCGACATTGGAAGCCTCGAGCGCGCCGTTGGTCAGCGAGCCAAAGTTACCGGTACCTGCCGTCCCCAGCAGCGCCACGCCAGAAGACTGGGTCGCGGACCAGACGTTATCGCCTTCGGATTGCAGGCCGCCGGTGTTGGAGAAGTTAGCGAGTACAATCTGGCCCAACAGCTGGCTTTGACGGTTAGAGTAATTACCCACCACCGAGCCATCATCGTTAACCTGATAGCTCACCAGGCTGCCCGGCGCATAGCCGTTCTGCGTGGTGGCAACCACATCGCTAGAGCCGGTGTTCTGCTGCATGGAGTTAAGGAAGCTGAGGTTGAAGGTTCCCGCCGTCGAGCCATTCAGTGAGGCAACCTGAATGGCGATTTCCGGCGTCGCATTTGCCGTACCGTTGAGATCCCAGGATGCTGGCGTAGTGCTGGTATTGAGGGTGTAATTTGTCACCGTATCCAGAGTACCGCTGTCGGTGAAGCCCATCTGCGCCGCTTTCACCGGATCGGCACCGCTAACGCTGGTATCCTGCGTCCAGACATCCCACTTGTTCGCCGCCGTTTTCACGTAGTACACGTTCAGGTCGTGCGAGTTACCCAGGCTGTCATAAACGGTGACAGTACCCTTTTTGTTGTAGGTATCCGGATCGCTTGGGTTGAAGGTTTTCGTCGTCGGAATGGCTTCATCCGTTGAGTTCAGGTTCATTTGCATGGTGCCGGTAGTCGACGCTTTCGCAGACATCAGCGTGTTCGGAATCGACAGCGCAACCGGGTTTGCCCCCTGCTGGATGGTCGGCGGGGTGCCGCTTGCCGGGTAGCCCGTCAGGTTCAGCCCCTGAGAGTTCACCAGGTTACGGTTCTCATCGAGTGAGAACTGACCGTTACGGCTGTAATACACCGCACCGTTGGTATCAACCAGACGGAAGAAACCGTTCTGGCTAATCGCCACATCAAGCGCGCGACCGGTACTGGTGGTGGTGCCGTCGGTAAAGTCCTGGGTGATCCCTGCGACTTTAACGCCCAGCCCGACTTTGGAACCGGCGAACATATCCGCAAACGAAGCCGACCCGGATTTAAACCCGTAGGTGGCGGAGTTGGCGATGTTGTTGCCGATAACATCGAGGTTGGTGGCAGCCGCGTTTAAACCGCTGACCGCTTGTGAAAAGGCCATAACGTCTCTCCTGAAGTTGTTAAAGGCTTAGATAATCTGGCGAACCTGGTCCATCGTGGTGGTACCGTACGTTCCCAAATCCAGTTTGTTGCCGTCTTTGCCCAAGGTAACGCCCTGCACTAGCGCAAACTGCAGCGGTTGAACCACCAGCTGCGTGGTTCCCTGACTAGCTGCAAAGCTGATGTTGTAAGCACCATCCGGTGCCGCCGTGCCATCGTCCAGCTTGCCGTCCCAGGTAAAGGTATGAACGCCCGCGGTCTGTGCGCCCATATTCAATGTCCGGATAACTTTGCCGTTGCCATCGGTGATGGTCGCCGTGACCTTATCGGCTGCCTGCGTCAGCTCAATGCCGAATGGCGTGGTGTCCACGCTATCGTTCTCGCTGCCAGCGCTTTTCCCGGCCAGAATGGTCGAACCCGGGATCATCACGCCGTGACCCACCAGCGAACTGGCCTGCAACGACTGGCTGCTATCGATTTGTCCGGAGATGGAACCGAGCGTGGTGTTGAGCTTCTCAATTCCGCTCAGGGTGCTGATCTGTGCCAGCTGTGAGGTTAATTCGTTGTTTTGCAGCGGGTTGGTCGGGTCCTGGTTTTTCAACTGCGCCACCAGCAGCGTCAGAAAGCTGCTCTGCAGGTCAGATGAACTGTTGGTCCCGGTGCTGTTCAGCGCCGACGAGGCTGAACTGCTGCTGGTGGTATCATTAATATTGGCTACGATAGACATCGGTTATCTCCCTTATTGTCCAAGCGTCAACGTTTTCAGCATCATGCTTTTCACGGTGTTGAGGACCTCGACGTTGGCCTGGTAGCTGCGCGACGCCGACATGGTGTTGACCATCTCGCCCACCACATCCACGTTAGGCATACGTACATAGCCCTTGGCGTCCGCCAGCGGATTCCCCGGCTGATAAACCAGCTTGTCCGGCTCCTGGCTTTCCACCACGTCAGCCACCTTCACGCCGCCGGTTGCCGCCCCTATTGGCGCATCCACCTGAAACACCACCTGCTTGGCGCGGTACGGCTGACCGTCCGGCCCGGCGACGCTGTCGGCGTTGGCGAGGTTACTGGCCGCGACGTTAAGACGCTTGGACTGCGCGGTGAGCGCCGACCCGGCGACGTCGAAGATATTGAGTAATGCCATGGATTAGTTCCCCTGCTGCAGGACACTCATCATGCCCTTGATTTGTCCGCCAAGAACCGTAAGACCGGTCTGGTACTGGAGGCTGTTATCGGCGAACTGCGTACGTTCCCGGTCCATGTCGACGGTGTTGCCATCCATCGCGGGCTGGTCGGGAATGCGGTAAAGCAGATCGGCCTCTGGCGTTGAGACAGTCTGCGCGGGAATATGGCGTTCGGAGGTCAGCGTCAGCGCTACGCCGCTGCTTTCCGGCCGTCCGCGCGCCATTACTTTTTTGAGTTCACTGGCAAAATCAATATCGCGCGCCTGATACCCGGGGGTATCCGCGTTCGCGATATTAGCCGCCAGAATTTCCTGACGTTCAGCGCGTAGGTTCAGCGCTTCTTGCTGAAAACGTAAGGCGGCGTCGAGTTTGTCGAGCATGTCTCCTCCGCAAATGACAAAGTTTCAGCCGACAGCTTAAATCCCCTTACACGCGCGTCATCGACGGAATAAACGCAATATGCGTCGCTATTTGTTGCGTTGATGTGGCGACAAGATGGGTAAAATGCGTGCATTATCTATTCACTGGAGCGTTCCATGCGTCAGCTCATTGCCCCTCTCATCGCTGCGGCACTGGTCTTTAGCCCATTGGCTTTAGCGGCCGATATCCAGACGCAGCTCACTGAATTTTTTACCCAGCGTCTGACCGGCTTTAGTAATGAAGTCACCGTGAAGCTGCGTAATACGCAAAACCTTAAGCTCGCGTGCGACGAACCCGCGTTCAGCACGCCGGGCAATTCGCGGCTGTGGGGAAATTTAACGGTGGTAGCGCAGTGCGGGAACGCGAAACAGTATTTGCAGGTTAACGTGCAGGCCATGGGCGAGTATGTGGTGGCCGCAGCGCCTATCGTGCGCGGTACCCCCATTGAAGCGCAAAGCGTGACGCTGATGCGCGGACGGCTCGATCAGCTGCCGCCACGAACGATGCTCAACCTTTCTCAGGCCCAGGATGCTATCAGCCTGCGCGACGTCGCTATCGGCCAGCCGCTTCAGCTGTCGATGGTGCGCCAGTCATGGCGAGTGAAAGCGGGACAAAAAGTGATGGTGATTGCCCAGGGTGAAGGCTTTAGCATCAACGGCGAGGGGCAGGCAATGAACAACGCCGCCGTCACGCAGAATGCGCGGGTGCGGATGCCGTCGGGCCAAATTGTGAGCGGACAGGTCGATACTGATGGGAATATTCTGATTAATCTATAAACGTTATAAAGAATATGTGTCGCTTGCCGATAGATAATTAACATTTAAGAGAGTCGGCGCCTGCGCCATACAAGAGCCTCAATGAGGAAAGAACCATGAGCATCGATCGTACATCTTCTCTGAAAGCGGTTACCAGCGTCCAGCAGCGTGAAACCCCTGAGACCAGCGCGCCAAAAGTGCGTGCGGAAAAAACAGCCACAGCGACTAGCGCCAGCGTAACGTTAAGCAACGCGCAAACTGCATTAACCCGTTCTTCTGCCGGTGACATTAATATGGCCCGCGTGGAAGAATTGAAAACCGCTATTCGTAACGGTGAATTAAAAATGGACACCGGCAAAATCGCCGACGCGCTTATTCAGGACACACAAGATTATCTGCAGAGTAAATAAGAGATGAGCGGTTTGTCAGCCATACTGGACCAAATGACCAGCATCCTGAACTCGCTGAAAGCGGTGATGGATGCTGAACAGCTGCAGCTCTCCGCAGGCAACGTCAACGGCCTGCAGCTTGCCAGCATTACTGAAGAGAAAAGCTCTCTGCTGGCAACGTTAGACTATCTGGAGAAGCAGCGTCGCGTCGAACAAGACGCCCAGCGAGAAACGCATGACGATATTGGCGACCGCTGGCAGGTGATTACCGAGACCACGCAGCAGTTGCGTCGCCTCAATCAGCACAACGGCTGGCTGCTGGAAGGACAGATCCTTCGCAACCAGCAGGCGATTGACGTGCTTAAGCCATTCCAGGAAACCGGACTTTACGGCAAGGATGGTCAGGCGGCAGGTGCCCCAGTAGCGCGCAGCGCGAAGAAATATTCAGTCTGAATTGCGGCGGGGCCACAGAATGTGCCCCGCGCAGTGCCTTTCTTTTACGCCGTCCGGCGTGCAAACTCTTTAATCTTAAAGCCCAGAATCGCCAGCGAGGCGAAATAAGCCACGATCCCGGCAACCACGACGCCAAGCAGGCGTAGCAGACGGTAAGGCATCGTTCCCTGCGACCATTCAGGCATGACGTGCATCAAACCGATCAGCGCCGCCGACATCACCAGCACCGAAATCACCAGACGAACTAAGAAAGCCGTCCAGCCCGGCTGAGGCGTGAAGATCTTTTGCTTGCGCAACTGCCAGTAGAGCAGCGCGGCGTTCAGGCAGGCCGCCAGACCAATCGACAGCGACAGCCCCGCGTGCTTCAGCGGGCCGATAAACGCAAGGTTCATCACCTGCGTCATAATCAACGTGACGATAGCAATTTTAACCGGCGTTTTGATGTCCTGACGTGAGTAAAAACCCGGAGCCAGAACTTTAACAATAATCAGCCCCATCAAGCCCACAGAATAGGCCACCAGCGCCCGCTGGGTCATCGCGGCATCAAAGGCGGTAAATTTACCGTACTGGAACAGCGCTACCGTCAGCGGCTTCGCCAGAATACCCAGCGCAACAGCACTCGGCAGCGCCAGCAGGAAGCACAGACGCAGCCCCCAGTCCATCAGGCGACAGTATTCATCATGATTGCCGCTGGCAAAGCTTTTCGACAGCGACGGCAGCAGGATAGTCCCAAGCGCAACACCCAGCACGCCGGACGGAAACTCCATCAGACGGTCGGCATAGTACATCCAGGAGACGGAACCTGACGCGAGGAAGGAGGCAAAAATGGTATTGATGATAAGTGAAATCTGGCTCACCGAGACGCCCAGGATCGCCGGGCCCATCTGTTTCACCACGCGCACGGCACCGGCATCTTTAAAGTTGATACGCGGCAGCACCAGCATGCCGATTTTTTTCAGATGCGGCAGTTGATAAGCCAGCTGCAACACGCCGCCGACGGTCACCGCCCACGCCAGCGCCAGAACCGGCGGATGGAAGTGCGGCGCGGCAAACAGCGCGAAGCCAATCATGCTGACGTTGAGGAACGTCGGCGCAAATGCCGGTACGGAGAAGCGGTTCCAGGTATTGAGGATAGCCCCGACCAGCGAGGCCAGCGAAATCAGCAGAATATAGGGGAAAGTAATGCGCAGCAGTTGGGTCGTCAGCGCAAACTTATCCGCGGTGTCGGCAAAGCCCGGTGCGGTAATGGTAATGACCCACGGTGCCGCTAGCATCCCCAGCACGGTAACCAGCGCCAATGCCAGCGTCAGCAGTCCCGAAACGTAGGAGACAAACACGCGCGTAGCGTCTTCGCCTTGCTTGCTTTTGTATTCAGCCAGAATCGGTACGAACGCCTGCGAGAAGGCGCCTTCAGCAAAAATTCGACGCAGTAGGTTTGGCAGTTTAAAGGCCACAAAGAAGGCATCGGTTGCCATGCCGGCACCAAACACCCTCGCTACGATCGCGTCACGCGCAAATCCCAGTACGCGTGAAAACATGGTCATCGAGCTGACGGCTGCCAGCGATTTTAATAGATTCATTAACTTGTGATTCCACAACCCGGATTAAAGCGCCCGTAGGATGAGCGCTAAAAAAGTGGCGTTAGTCTACCGGGTTCAGAGTGAATTGCTACTGCCAGATGTTACAGCTGGTTGCTCTGAGAAGCCGTTGTCCGGATAAACGAAGCGCCATCCGGCAATGTGTCGCATACTGCCGGATGGCGCTTCGTTTATCCGGCCTACAGACTGCCTACTCGCGGATTGCCTCGCGCCACAGCCCTTCAACCACCCGCTGCGCCGTAATCGCCTGCTCCCCTGCGGTTTCCGGAACCGTCTGATTTTGCACGCACTGAATAAAATGATGCGCACAGCCGGTAAACCCACGCTGCTCAAGGGTAGTCTGCCAGCCCGGAATAGGCCGGGTCACGATGCCAGAACCGCGCTCTTCTCGCCATTCACGCATGTCCGTCACCTCAAACAATCCACCGTCGGCCACCGCTTGCACCCATTCACGCTGACTGCCCGCACGACGGTGCATACTGGTGGTAATTTGCAGTCCCGGCTGGCTGAAATGGTGCTCGGCGTAAAACATATGCCCTTCGTCGGTGGTTTGCAGAACACCATCGCGAAGCGTCGCTTTGCCGTCCGCCAGCCACAGCGCGGTATCGACCACGTGCAGATAATCATCAAGCAACGTGAAGCGCAGATCGTGCGGGCCAATGCTGTCGGCACGATGTTTATCCATGCGCAGCGACGACATCTCCCCGGCGCGCTTTTTCAGCTCGCGGTAAAGCGGCGAGAAGCGTCGGTTGAAACCCACCATCAGCGTCAAATTTTTACGCGCCGCCAGCGCCACCAGCCGCTCCGCATCGTCGAGCTTATCGGCAAGCGGTTTATCCACGCAGACATGAACGCCGGCGTTCAGCAGTTCGCTCACTACCGCGTAGTGCGAGGCTGTCGAGCTGTGCACAAAGACCGCGTCGCACTGCGCCGCTAGCGCGGTCAACGAGTCAGCGTAAGGCAGGCGATAGGTTTCGCATACTTTCAACGCTTTCTCTTTGCCCGGCGACCAGGCGGCCTGGAGTGTCCAGTCCGTTGCGGCGCTTAATACCGGTAGCCAGGCTTTCTGGGCAATACCGCCAAGCCCAACGACACCAATGCGAATCTTCGCCATAATACTTACTCCCCGAGGTGCGCCAGCAGTGAATCCAGGCGCTGTTTAAGTTCGGCAACCTCACCCTCAAGCATCTCGACGCGAGCCAGCAGGCTCTCATCCGCCACCGGCGTATCGCTTTGTGCCGCTATCGCCTGAAGGTCAATTTCCCCGCTGAACAGATGCATATAACGGCTTTCGCGTTTGCCCGGATCACGCGGTAACCGCACCACAAACGGACCATCTTCACGACTCGCCAGGCGTTCCAGGGTATTTTCGACTTCCGCCATATCGGCAAACTCATGCATGCGCTGCGCACGGCCACGCAGCTCACCCGGCGTTTGGGCGCCGCGCAGCAGCAGCGTCGTCACCAGCGCCACTTCCGCCGTCGACAGCTTCAGGTCGCCAAACTCCGAGTTGCAAAAGCGCTGCTCATACTTGGTCACGCGGTTACCAAAACCACTCACCGTACGCAAATAGTGGCGCTTTACCAGCGTATCCAGTTGATCCTGCACTTCCGCTTCACTGAGTGTCATCACCGGTTCACGGTTGGTTTTCTGATTACAGGCCGTCACGACGCCGTTGATAGAGAGCGGATACTGCTCCGGAGTGGTGACCTGCTTTTCCAGCAAGCAGCCAATCACGCGGGCTTCCAGCGGGCTTAGTTGATATTTCATTCGGGTCTCCTTATCGACCTGCAGTCCATTGAGGGGTGGTCAACGCGGTCAGAACGTGATCGCGCCATTCACCGTCAATCAGTAGGTAGTCCTTCGCGTAGCCTTCTTTTTCAAACCCCAGGCGCGCCAGCAAATCGCCGCTGCGTTTATTGTGCGGCATGTAGTTGGCCATAATACGGTGAATGTGCTGGGTACGCTGCATATAGCGAATAGCGCTGGTCAGCGCTTCATACATCATCCCCTGCCCCTGCCACTTCTGGCCGATGGAATAACCGAGGTAGCAGGCGTGGAACGAACCGCGCACCACGTTAGAAAAGTTCGCCACGCCGATAATCTCTTTCTCTTCCGGGTCAAGGAGTGCGAAATAGAAAGCGGTCCCCTGCTTATGAAACTCATTGATCATCGACAGCCGCGCCTGCCAGCCGGACGGATAGCAATGGCTGTCATCCCGAATAGGTTCCCAGGGTTTTAAAAACTGCCGATTCTCGGCGTAATAATCCGCCAGACGCCAGGCGTCCCGGTCGTGAATCAGACGCACAACCAGCCGGTCTGTGGTCAACCGAACTTTCGGCACATTACTGCGATAGCCAAACATCTCACTACTCCTGTACCTGACGTACACCCTGGTCGTTTAACTGTACCTTCCCACGGCGACCAATGAAAACAACAATCTGTCATGATGCATTGTGATAAAAAAGCCCTGCCGCTGGCAATACGAGAAAGAGTGAGATAGTCCGGAAAATTGAAGATGTTACCGCTTCAGTCATTCATTCCCATGCTGAAAAAAATGAACAAGACCAATCATCATCTTATCGGGTTCGAAATCAATGCCATTAAGAGACAAATAAAATAGTCTCCGGTTTGCGAAAATTCGCAACCGTAAAAATTACGTTGTATAGCCATCGCGTTGGCAACTGCTCATTCTATTTAAGTTAAGGTGCCATCATGGGCGAAATTAGCGTCACCAAATTATTAGTCATTGTGGTTCTGGTCGTTCTGCTCTTCGGAACGAAAAAACTCGGTTCAATGGGGGCCGATCTTGGTGCGGCGCTGAAAGGCTTTAAAAAAGCCATGAACGATGACAAAAGCGGTGAAAGCGACGCTGATTTTCTCAATGAGAAAAAGGCACATGATGACATTAAAGATGCTGGGACGAAGTCAAATCATAACTGAGGGACATCCCAACTTCACGGCAGTGAAGCCGCATAATTGCGTACAGGGCGAACGTCTGGCGGTAGAAATATGTCCTCAATCGCGTAGCATCCGTTTCTCGAATGCCCAAGCGACGGCACTTTCAGTATTTTCCGCTGTCAGAGTCCTACTGACAGAGTATGCTGCTTTATGTCAGGATGCACAGAACGCTTCACCTTGAGGAACCTCATGAAAAAATTGTTTGTTATCGCCGCACTGATCGTCAGCGGCCTGGTGGTTGGCTGCAATCAGCTCACGCAGTATTCCGTCAGCGAGCAGGAAATTAATCAGGCTTTGCAGAAGCGGAATAATTTCTCTAAGGATATTGGCGTGCCCGGCGTTGCCGATGCCCATATCGTCCTGAGCAACCTCTCTAGCGCCATTGGGCGTGAAGAACCGAACAAAGTGACGCTAAGCGGCGACGCCAAGCTGGATATGAATTCTCTTTTCGGTAGCCAGAAAGCGAATATCGCGCTGACGCTGAAAGCGCTGCCGGTGTTCAACAAAGAGCAAGGCGCTATCTATCTGCAGGAGATGGAGATTCAGGATGCGAAAGTCACTCCGGAGAAAATGCAAACTGTGGTACAGACGTTAATCCCTTATCTTAACCAGTCGCTGCGCACTTATTTCAATAAGCAACCTGCCTACGTACTGAAAGAAGATGCAAGCCAGGGTGAAGCGCTGGCGAAGAAATTTGCTAAGGGTATTGAGGTTAAACCAGGCGAAATTATTATCCCGTTCACTGACTAATTTCCCGAATACATCCTGTAGCCCTCTTCGTTGGGAGAGGGCTTACTTCAAATTCCCTTCATTATCATCCATAACAAACAAATTTTACGGAAAAGGATGCAAAGGGAAACGTTTACGCTTATCCTTAGTGCCCGGCAAAAAATGACTGATATCCCACCAGCCGGAGCCTCAAATGACCGCATTACCGCAAGTTCTGAAAATTCGCCGCCCAGACGACTGGCATATCCATCTTCGCGATGGTGAGATGCTGAAAACGGTTGTCCCGTATACCAGTGAACTGTATGGCCGCGCAATTATCATGCCGAACCTGGTTCCGCCAATTACCACTGTGGATGCAGCTATCGCCTACCGCCAGCGCATTCTTGATGCTGTGCCCGCCGGG
Organism: uncultured Kluyvera sp.; assembly: GCF_902485085.1. Lineage (NCBI taxonomy): Bacteria > Pseudomonadati > Pseudomonadota > Gammaproteobacteria > Enterobacterales > Enterobacteriaceae > Kluyvera > uncultured Kluyvera sp. The sequence goes on along the minus strand of NZ_CABTJS010000106.1, from coordinate 14,994 downwards.
CACAACTTTACGCCGCTGATGACCTGCTACTTAACCGACACCCTCGACCCGAACGAGCTGGAGCGCGGTTTTAACGAAGGCGTATTCACCGCAGCAAAACTGTATCCGGCGAATGCTACCACCAACTCCAGCCACGGCGTCACCAGCACCGATGCCATTATGCCGGTGCTTGAGCGCATGGAAAAACTGGGAATGCCGCTGCTGGTACACGGTGAAGTGACCCACGCGGAGATTGATATCTTCGACCGTGAAGCGCGTTTTATCGACACCGTGATGGAACCGCTGCGCCAACGCCTGCCGGGGCTGAAAGTCGTCTTCGAACACATCACCACCAAAGATGCGGCGGAATACGTGCGCGACGGTAACGAACTGATCGCCGCCACCATTACCCCTCAGCACCTGATGTTCAACCGCAACCATATGCTGGTTGGCGGCGTTCGCCCTCACCTGTACTGCCTGCCTATTCTGAAGCGTAACATCCACCAGCAGGCGCTGCGTGAACTCGTCGCCAGCGGCTTTACCCGCGCATTCCTCGGCACCGATTCCGCGCCACACGCCCGCCATCGCAAAGAGGCAAGCTGCGGCTGCGCGGGCTGCTTCAATGCCCCAACGGCGCTGGGTAGCTATGCCACCGTGTTCGAAGAGATGAATGCGCTGGAGCACTTTGAAGCCTTCTGTTCTCTGAACGGCCCGCGCTTCTACGGCCTGCCGGTGAACGAGGATGTTGTCGAGCTGGTGCGCGAAGAAAGCCAGGTTGCCGAAACCATCGCCCTCAGCGACGATACGCTGGTGCCGTTCCTGGCCGGTGAAACGCTGCGCTGGACGGTGAAAAAATAATTTCACGCCCCCTGTTGTAAAAGCCGCAAGGTAACTGTATAAATATACAGTATATTACACAGGGGGCAATTATGCGTATTGAAGTTACCGTTGCAAAAACCACTGCACTGCCTGCAGGGGCGCTAGACGCGCTGGCAGGCGAACTTTCCCGCCGTATTAACGACCAATTCCCGGACAGCGGAGGCACCGTCAGCGTGCGCTACGCGGCCAATAACAACCTCTCCGTCATCGGCGGCATCAAAGAAGATAAAGACCGCATCAGCGAGATCCTCCAGGAAACCTGGGAGAGCGCGGACGACTGGTTCATCACCGATTAATATTTGCTCCCTCATTGTGTTTTTGCCGGGTCGCCCCGGCTTTTTTTCGTTCTTTTCTGCTTGTTATTTTCACATTTATCCCCATCTTTTAGATTAGCTGCAAAAACAATGAACAATATGGTTGTTTATTGTGCGAACAGCCGGTCTATTCAGGAATTTATGTTGCTTTTGATTTCAATTCTCGAGTATTTATTGAATTGTTGTATACTGATAAAGCTTCACAAAAAATTGCATTAAACCTCGAGAGTTGTTGCCTTTTAACACATGAAGAAGGGGTTATGATGGAAAAGAATAATGAAGTCATCCAGACCCATCCCCTCGTCGGATGGGACATCAGCACCGTTGATAGCTACGATGCCATGATGCTGCGCCTGCACTACCAAGACCCCAATCAATCGAGCAATAAAGAAGCTGAAGTTGGCCAGACCCTGTGGCTAACCACCGATGTCGCACGTCAGTTTATTTCCATACTGGAAGCCGGGATTGCCAAGATTGAGTCTGGCGATTACCAGGTCAATGAGTATCGCAGGCATTAATGCTGATACTTTCGTCGTATTAACGACCAACAGGCACCTACGGGTGCCTTAATTATTTTCACCCTTGTATAACAACAGTGGGTTAATTACTCTACCAGACTCTGGCTTTACGCTTTTCATCGTGTCGGGAATGACTATGGAATACGATCTTATTATTATTGGCAGCGGCTCCGTCGGCGCGGCGGCCGGTTATTACGCCCGTAAAGCGGGTTTAAATGTGCTGATGACCGATGCCCATATGCCCCCTCATCAGCAGGGGAGCCATCACGGCGATACCCGCCTGATGCGCCACGCCTACGGTGAAGGCGAGAAATACGTACCGCTGGTCCTTCGCGCGCAGGCGCTGTGGGACGAACTGGCCGCCACCAGCGGCGAAGCGCTGTTTGAACAAAGCGGCGTCGTCAACCTTGGCCCAGTAGACTCCACCTTCCTGAACACCGTCGCCAACAGTGCCGAGCAGTTCGGCCTGGCGGTTGAACACCTGGATGCCGGGGCGGTCATGGCCCGCTGGCCAGAAATTCGCGTGCCGAATGACTACAAAGCCATCTTTGAGCCGGGTTCCGGTGTGCTGAAAAGTGAACTTGCGGTGAAGACGCTGATTGCAATGGCAAAAGACGCAGGCTGCGCGCAGCTGTTCAACTGCCCGGTCACCGCCATTCGTAACGATGGCGACGGCGTCGCCATTGAAACCTCCGAAGGAAGCTGGCGCGGCAAAAAACTGCTGCTGACGGCGGGAACCTGGGTTAAGCAGCTCTATCCTGAACTGCCCATCCAACCTGTGCGTAAGGTCTTTGCCTGGTTCCAGGCCGATGGTCGCTATAGCCGCAAAAATAACTTCCCTGCCTTTACCGGTGAGCTGCCGAACGGCGACCAGTTCTACGGTTTCCCGGCGGTGGAGAATGAGCTGAAAATTGGCAAGCATAACGGCGGTCAGGTCATCAATAGTCCGGAAGAACGCAAAGCGTTTGGCACCGTGGCAACCGACGGTTCTGAAGCCTTCAGCTTCCTGCGCCAGATCCTACCTGGCATTGGCGGCTGCCTGTACGGTGCAGCCTGCACCTATGACAACACGCCGGATGAAGATTTTATTATCGACACCCTGCCCGGCCAGCCGGACGTGCTGTTTATCGGCGGCCTGAGCGGTCACGGCTTTAAGTTTGCCACCGTGCTAGGGGAAATTGCCGCGCAGTTCGCGCAGCAGAAAACGCCAGAATATGATTTATCACCGTTTGCGCTGTCCCGCTTTAACGGCTGAGCCTCATGGTGCCGGATGCGCTTTGCTTATCCGGCCGACAAAATAAAACGGCCCCGAAAATTCGGGGCCGTTACATCGAGAATGCTATGCGTCGTCTGTTCTACTTTCTGCTCAACAACATCCGCGAACACCTGATGCTGTATCTGGCGCTCTGGCTGCTGCTGGCTCTTCTCGACATCGCCTGGCTCTACTTCAACTAATCGTTCTCAGTTTGCGGGTCCGGGATACCCAAACGCGTATTCAGGCGACCGCGCGACTTGTTAAAAATCTTATTGCCATTCTCACGCCCGGCACGACGCAGACGCTGCTCTTCTTCTGGCAGTTTATGCTCTTCCTGACAGGCTACGCTACAGCAGCCTTCGAACTTCTCGGCACAGGCAGGACACTGGATAAACAGCAGATGGCAGCCGTCGTTCAGGCAGTTGGTATGACTATCGCACGGGGTACCGCACTGGTGGCAATGGGCAATGATGTCGTCTGAAATACGCTCGCCCATACGCTCGTCAAAAACAAAGTTTTTACCGACAAAACGTACCGGTAAACCCTGCTCACGAGCGCGGCGGGCGTACTCAATGATGCCGCCTTCGATATGCCAGACCTGATTAAAGCCATTATGTTTCATCCACGCGCTGGCTTTTTCACAACGAATACCACCGGTGCAGTACATGACAATTTTCTTGTCTTTATGCTCCTGCATCATCTCAACCGCTTTCGGCAGCTGCTCGCGGAAGGTATCCGCCGGGATTTCCATCGCCTGTTCGAAATGCCCCACTTCGTATTCATAGTGATTACGCATATCGATAAACACCGCATCAGGGTCGTCGAGCATGGCGTTCACTTCCGCCGCCTTCAGGTAGTCACCCACGTTGCTGGCATCAAACGTCGGGTCCTCAATACCATCAGCCACAATGCGCTCACGAACCTTCATGCGCAGCACCCAGAATGATTTCCCATCATCATCCAGAGCAATGTTCAGACGCAGCCCTTTCAACGCAGGATCAAAATTATTCAGGCACTCGCGCAGCTTCTCGACGCGGCTCTCCGGCACGCTAATCTGCGCGTTAATACCTTCGCGCGCGAGATAGATTCGACCAAAGACATCAAGCGCAGAGAGCGCAACGTAGAGCGCGTCACGCGTGGCTTTTGGATCAACAATGGTGAAGTACTTATAGAATGAGATAGTGGTGCGTGGCTCGGTTTCTGCCAGCATCTTCGCTTTCAGCGTCTCATTCGAAATGCGGTTATGTAACACTGGCATGGTGTTCTTTTCCTGCAAAATTGAATGGTGAGTAATAATCGGGGCGCATGATATAGCAATCATCGTTAATTTACATCCCCACATTTTGCGCTACATTCTCATCACGATTACTGATTTGCTGCAAAAAGTTGAATGAATACTCTCCAGTCGTGACGCAGCCGTTTTGGTTGTCGGAAAAAAAGTGCGACAATAGAAACAGTTGCTTGTAATAACAGGAATGACATGACCCAGTTACCCAAATTTACTGCCTCGTTGCTACATCCTCGCTACTGGCCATCCTGGCTAGGTATTGGCGTACTCTGGCTGGTCGTTCAGCTCCCCTATCCGGTTATCTATCGCCTCGGTAATGCCATTGGCCGCCTGGCGATGCGTCTAATGAGACGTCGTGCCCAAATTGCGTATCGCAATCTTGAGCTGTGCTTCCCACACAAGAGTGAAGCGGAACGTCATGAGATGGTGGTCAAGAATTTTGAGTCCGTCGGCATGGGCGTGATGGAAACGGGGATAGCCTGGTTCTGGCCAACCAAACGCGTCAACCGCTGGATGGATGCGAGCGGTCTTGAGCATATTCGCGCCGTACAGGACGCGGGTCGCGGTGTTTTACTGATCGGAATTCACTTTCTGACGCTGGAAATGGGGGCTCGCATGTTCGGCATCCATAACCCAGGGATCGGGGTTTATCGTCCAAACGATAACCCGGTGATCGACCTGCTTCAAACCTGGGGTCGCATGCGCTCGAACAAAGATATGATTGACCGCAAAGACCTGAAAGGCATGATCAGGGCACTGAAGAACGGTGAAATTATCTGGTACGCCCCGGATCACGATTACGGCCCGCGCGCCAGCGTCTTCGCCCCGCTGTTCGCCGTCAAAGATGCCGCAACCACCTCTGGCACCTGGATGCTGGCAAAAACGTCAAAAGCGTGTGTGGTTCCTTTCGTCCCCCGTCGGAAGCCGGACGGTAAAGGCTACGAGCTGATTATCCTTGAGCCCGAATGCAACCCACCGCTGGACGATGCCGAGACAACCGCGGCATGGATGAACACCATCGTTGAGAAATGCATCATGATGGCGCCAGAGCAGTATATGTGGCTGCACCGGCGCTTCAAGACGCGGCCGGAAGGCGCACCATCGCTCTACTAGCGAACGTTAACGCACAGCCCCGGCTGTGCGTTTTTGTTTTAGCTTTAAAAGCTGCCCACATTGCAGTGATATAAACACAGGAGCATAATTAGCAGGCTTATAAATACATTCTCTTTTGGCGACGTTTCGCCTGCGGAACCATATGCAACCCTCAGATGCCCCCATTAACTGGAAGCGGAATCTCGCTGTCGTCTGGCTCGGCTGTTTTTTAACCGGTGCCGCGTTCAGCCTGGTTATGCCTTTCCTGCCGCTATACGTTGAAGCGCTCGGCGTTACCGGCCATAGCTCGCTGAATATGTGGTCCGGTCTGGTCTTTAGTATTACCTTCCTGTTCTCCGCTATCGCGTCACCGCTGTGGGGCGGCCTGGCCGACCGCAAAGGGCGTAAGATAATGCTGCTACGCTCGGCGCTGGGCATGTCCATCGTGATGTTGTTAATGGGGCTCGCGCAAAATATCTGGCAGTTCCTGATCCTCCGTGCGCTGCTGGGGCTACTCGGCGGTTTTATTCCGAATGCTAACGCGCTTATCGCCACGCAGATACCGCGCCATAAGAGCGGCTGGGCGCTCGGTACGCTTTCAACGGGTGCAGTCAGCGGCGCGCTGCTGGGGCCGCTGGCCGGCGGTTTCCTTGCCGATAACTACGGCCTACGCCCGGTCTTCTTTATGACCGCCGCGGTACTGTTTGTCTGCTTCGTCATGACGCTGTTTTTCATTCGCGAGCAGTTCACCCCGGTATCGAAAAAAGAGATGTTGCACGTCAAAGAGGTCTTTGGCTCGCTGAAAAACCGCGAGCTGGTGCTGAGTCTGTTCGTGACCACGCTGATAATCCAGGTGGCGACCGGTTCTATCGCCCCTATTCTGACGCTCTATGTGCGCGATCTCGCGGGCAACATTAGCAACATTGCGTTCATCAGCGGCATGATAGCGTCGGTACCCGGCGTGGCGGCGCTAATTTGTGCGCCGCGTTTGGGGAAGCTCGGTGACCGTATTGGCCCGGAGAAGATCCTCATCGTGGCGCTGGTTGTCTCCGTACTGCTGCTGATCCCAATGTCATTTGTGCAGAACCCACTACAGCTCGGTATCCTGCGCTTCCTGCTCGGCGCCGCCGACGGTGCGCTGCTGCCCGCAGTGCAGACGCTGCTGGTGTATAACTCCAGCAACCAGATTGCCGGTCGTATCTTTAGCTATAACCAGTCGTTCCGCGATATTGGCAACGTCACCGGGCCGCTTATCGGTGCGGCTGTATCGGCCAACTACGGTTTCCGCGCCGTCTTCTGCGTGACCGCCGCCGTAGTCTTGTTCAACGCGATTTATACCGGTTTTAGCCTGCGCCGTAGCCCAGAACCTTCCCGTCCTTAAATACAACGCCCGGCGGTTTGCGTAAAATCAAACCACCGGGCGTGTACAACTCAAAAGTTCAGCTATTATTTCCCTGAATACCTCGTCACATTGCAGGGAGTTGAGATGACTTTATACGCCACGCTCGAAGAAGCTATTGATGCGGCACGTGAAACGTTCCTTGCCGATAACCCCGGACTTGAGGAAGGTGAAGCGGACGTAGAGCAGTTCAATATGCAAAAGTACGTTCTACAGGATGGTGACATCATGTGGCAGGCCGAGTTCTTCGCCGAAGAGGATGAAGCAGGCGAGTGCGTGCCGATGCTCAGCGGTGAGGCAGCACAAAGCGTGTTTGATGGTGATTTTGACGAGATAGAGCTGCGTCAGGAGTGGCTGGAAGAAAATACGCTGCACGAATGGGATGAAGGCGAATATCAGCTTGAGCCCTCGCAGGATACCGAAGAGGGCCAGGCCGCCGCAGATGAGTGGGACGAGCGTTAATCACTCATACGGGCCATGATTCGCATCAATCGGCAGCAGCAAGGTGTCGAAAACCAGCGAGAAAGGCAGATCCAAAATGGTGACATAGCGCCAGGCTGAATCACGCAGATCCCACTTAACGCCCGGATAGTACTGATTCCCGTGGCCCTGGCCCGGGATCGTCCGGCTGATAATGCTGCCGCATCCGGTGAGCATTATCGCCATGGCGGCCACCAGTATCATTCTTATCACGTCGTTTACCTCATTAAACAGACAAAAAAATACCGGCTTGATGGCCGGTATTTCCTTACGGCAAATATTTGCTTGGAGCCCTCCCCGGAGTCGGTGTTTCGCACCTCGTCCGGGCTACAGGTCATGTAGCCCGGCCAAGCGAAGCGCCGCCGGGGAAGCACCGCACTATTTGGCGTTTAACACCATCGGATTCAGCTTCAGCTTATCGTACTCGGCCACCCACGAAGAGTATTTCTCCGGCGCAGCCCATACGCGATAGTGCAGACGCGACAGCGTGACTGGGTCGCTCAGCAGCACCAGACGTCGATCGCGATTCAGCTTATCCGGCGTTTCATTCAGCGCCTGCTCGACGTGACGATCGCGGGCAATTTCCAACACATGGCTTGCACGGTGACGTGCGGTAGCCATTGCCGTTGCCAGGGCATTCAGCGACGGGTTAAACACCGCATGCATAAAGCCATCATCCAGCACGCGAGCGCGGTTCTGTTCCAGATACGCTTCGGTATCGGCCAGCACCTTCGGCGTGTTGTACTCTTCCGGGATCAGGAACAGCTTCCAACGTTTAGTACGCAGACCGATAGTAGAACGGCTGGAGATCACTGAAACGAACGGCGACAGGATCAGCGAGAAGACGATCGGCGCCAGCCAGAACAGGAAGCGCAGGTCCAGCCATGCCATACCGACCGCCCATACCAGACCCAGCAGCAGCTGAGAACCGTGACGCATAAAGGCTTCGCCCCATGGCGTGGAGTCATCGTCACGCTGTGGCGAGTTCCAGACCACTTCCCAACCCAGGAACGCGCTGACCACAAATACGGTATGGAACAGCATACGAACCGGTGCCAGAAGAACGGAGAACAGCACTTCAAGCAGCAGTGAGAGCGTTACGCGAACGAACCCGCCGTACTCTTTCGACCCTTTGCACCACACCAGAATAATGCTCAACAGCTTCGGCAGGAACAGCAGCACCATGGTCGAGGCAAAGAGCGCGATCGCCAGTTCAGGACGCCACTGCGGCCAGACCGGGAATAGCTGACGCGGCTGCAGGAAGTACTGTGGCTCGGTCAGCGCATGCACCACCTGCAGCGCGGTCGACAGGGCCAGGAACATAAACCACAGCGGCGCAGAAAGGTAGGACATGACACCGGTCAGGAACACCGCACGGTGAACGGGGTGCATCCCTTTCACCAGGAACAGGCGGAAGTTCATCAGGTTACCCTGACACCAGCGACGGTCACGTTTGAGTTCATCAAGCAGGTTCGGCGGCAATTCTTCATAAGAGCCCGGCAGGTCGTAGGCAATCCAGACGCCCCACCCTGCACGACGCATCAGCGCGGCTTCGACGAAGTCATGCGACAGAATTGAACCGGCAAAGTTACCTTCGCCCGGCAACGGTGCCAGCGCACAGTGCTCAATAAATGGCTTCACGCGAATAATGGCGTTGTGACCCCAGTAGTGGGATTCACCCAACTGCCAGAAGTGCAGCCCCGCGGTAAAGAGCGGCCCGTAAACGCGCGTTGCAAACTGCTGGCAGCGTGCATACAGCGTGTCCATCCCGGAAGCGCGTGGGGAAGACTGGATGATACCCGCATTCGGGTTCGCTTCCATCAGACGCACCAGGTTAGTCAGGCAGTCGCCGGACATCACGGAATCGGCATCCAGTACCACCATGTAGCTGTACTGGTTACCCCAACGACGACAGAAGTCATCGATGTTACCGCTTTTACGCTTCATACGACGACGACGACGACGGTAGAAGATCTGCCCTTCGCCCTGCACCTCGGCAATCAGCTCCATCCAGGCTTTTTGTTCTGCCACGCAGATATCCGGGTTGTAGCTGTCGCTCAGGATGTAGACGTCAAAGTGCTTCTGCTGGCCGGTGGCTTTCACCGACTCCCAGGTCGCACGCAGACCGGCGAATACGCGAGACACGTCTTCGTTACAGATAGGCATGATCAGCGCCGTCCGGTGTTCCGGATTCAGCGGCTCATCGCCCACCGTCGAGGCCGAAATACTGTACTTATCGCGGCCAATCAGCAGCTGCAGGAAGCCCATTAAGGCGGTCCAGAAGCCGGCGGAGACCCAGCAGAAGAGCACCGCAAACAGAATCAGGATCCCGGTTTGCAGCAGGTACGGTAGCAGCTGCATAAAAGAAACCCACAGATTCTGTCCGACCATATCCGCCGGGTTAATCAGCGCCCAGCCCTGATAAGGCAGGATGGTCTTCATATACCAGGTCGCGACCACGGTCTGTGCAATCGTCAGGATCAGCAGCGTGTAGCGGCGTAGAGAACCGACTGTACGCCATTTTGCCTCATGCTCCTGCTCTTCTTTGGTCAGACGAGACAGGTAGCGCGGCGTGACGTCACGGCCACGAAGACGATCCCAGAAGCGGCCTACCGGGTTGGTACGCCATGGGTCCGGGAACATTGAGGAGCGCGTAGCTTTCGGCATGGCCTGCAGCTGGGTGCGCCCTTCATCGTCTTTGATAAGCTGATCGCCGCCCAGAGAATCTGGCCAGCCCTCTTGAAGACGCGCCTTGACCGAGGCCAGCGGCGTGTCATCATCACGGGCAATCGCCTGATGCTCATCGTCCAGCGCTTCGTGCACGGCACGAAGCGAGCTGTTAGGGAGCGCCGCTTTTTCTGCATCCGTAAGCGACAATGCGTCGATATACTTCGTTGTGTTATTCATTAGCAGGCAGCTGATAGCTCCAGGTTTCACTCAACGTCTGATCGGCGTTGACCAGCGCAGCGCGCATTTCAGTGGTTTTCTTCGGATCTTTCACCTTCACGCGCAGCATCAAGCGCCAGCCTTTCGTGACCGGGTTGTAGCGCACGCTGTTTTCGACGATTTCACCGTTGTCGCCAATGCTGGTCTGCGCCGTTACCGGCGTATCCTGCGGCATCTTGCGCATGTCTGCGCCGGTGAAATCCACCACGAAGGCCAGCGTACCGTCCGGCTGACGAATCAGGTTGGACTGCTTCACATCACCGGTAGAACGGCGAGTCTGCATCACGTACGCGTTATCGGTCGGGTGCAGTTTTTCTTCGTCACGGGTAAAGGTGATGGTGTACTTGTAGTTCATCTCTTTACCAGCATCCGGCAGCTTGTCCGGCGTCCAGTAAGCGACGATGTTATCGTTGGTTTCGTCGTTGGTTGGAATTTCAACCAGCTCAACGGTACCTTTGCCCCAATCGCCTTTTGGCGTGATCCAGGCGCTTGGACGCAGGTCGTAGCGGTCATCCAGATCTTCGAAGCGAGAGAACTGACGGCCACGCTGCAACAGACCAAAGCCCTGCGGGTTTTCGGTGGCAAAGCTGCTAACGGCCAGATGTTTTGGATTGTTCAGCGGACGCCAGATCCATTCATCGTTACCGGCATGAATAGAAAGACCGTTGGAGTCATGCAGTTCCGGGCGATAGTTGGTCGTCGCAGAAGGCTGGTTTGGCCCGAACAGGAACATGCTGGTCAATGGCGCAACGCCCAGTTTACCCACTTTATCGCGCAGGTAAATTTTGGTCTGAACGTCAACCACGGTGTCGCGGCCAGGCATAATTACGAAACGGTATGCCCCGGTCGCACGCGGAGAATCCAGCAGCGCATAGATAGTCAGACGCTTATCGGTGGCTTTTGGACGTTCAATCCAGTATTCACGGAAGCGAGGGAATTCTTCACCTGACGGCAATGCGGTATCAATCGCCAGACCGCGCGCAGAGAGACCATAAACCTGGCCCTGACCCAGAACGCGGAAATAGCTCGCACCCAGCATGCTGACGATTTCATCATTTTTGTCTTTGCTGTTCAGCGGGTAAAGCACTTTAAAACCGGCGAAGCCTAAATCCTTCACGGTGTCTTTGTCGTGCTGAACGTCGCCAAACGTGAAGTAGTCCGGGCTGTACTTAATTTTGCGCACGGAAGTTGCCGTGACTTCATTAATGGTCACCGGCGTGTCGAAGTACATACCCTGATGGTAGAACTCGAGCTTAAATGGGGTCTTTATATTGTTCCAGTATGCCTTATCGTGGTTGAACTGGATTTGCTGGTAGTCCGCATATTTCATATCGCGGAAGACGGAAGGCAGGTTGCTTTTTGGCGCTTCATAGCTCTTGTCAGCCAGCGATTTTGCCTGCTTTGCAACGTCATCAATAGTGAATGCCCATGCAGATGAAGTACACAGGGACAACATTACGGCTGCGCCTAACCAACGCAGTTTCATCATCTGTGGTGTATGTTTCATATAACTAAGCACTTCCCCCTTTGTGTGCTTAAATCGATCCGATCCATTTTACTGGAAATTCAAGCAATCCGACAACATAATCCCCGTATTGTTCAGCACAGTGGCTTATGGAGTAAGCAACCGTTAACCGCGCTTTGCACTTTGCGTGCTTATCCTGGAGACAGGTAACCAGAGTTAGTGTAGGGTTGCGAACGAATGTAAACTTTATCGTCTTATCAGGTAAGGCGATTAGTCCGAGAATCGTACCTAACCCTATGAATAACAAACCCGCACAGCGTGAATATTTCCTCGACTCCATTCGGGCCTGGCTGATGCTCCTGGGGATACCCTTTCACATCTCCCTGCTTTATTCCAGCCACACTTGGCATATGAACAGCGCTTCACCCTCCTGGTGGCTGACGTTGTTCAATGATTTTGTTCATGCTTTTCGCATGCAGGTGTTCTTTGTTATCTCCGGCTACTTTTCCTATATGCTGTTTTTACGCTATCCCATGAAAAAATGGTGGAAAGTACGCGTGGAGCGCGTCGGTATTCCGATGCTTACCGCCATCCCTCTTCTGACGTTGCCGCAGTTTTTAATGCTGCAGTACGTTAAGGGTAAGACGGAAAGCTGGCATACGCTCTCTTTTTACGACAAATATAATACGCTCGCGTGGGAACTGGTGTCGCACCTATGGTTCCTATTAGTTCTGGTGGTATTGACCACGCTTGGCATTCTGGCGTTTCGCCTGATGCGCCGCCGTCAGATGCGTAGAAGAGCCGATATGTTCGACAATATGTCGATGGCAAAACTCACGTTGATGTTTTTAGCGTTGGGGATCGTTTATGCCGCCATTCGCCGAACGCTTTTCCTGCTTTACCCGCCAATACTTAGCGATGGGTTGTTTAACTTTGTCGTGATGCAGACGCTGTTCTACGTTCCCTTCTTTATTCTTGGTGCGCTGGCGTTTATCCATCCCAAGCTGAAAACGCTGTTTACCACCCCTTCACCGTGGTGCATTGTGGCCGCTTTGTTTGGTTTCATTGCTTACCGCCTGAATCAGCATTTTGGCTCAGGTGAAGCATGGATGTATGAAACGGAATATGTGATTACGATGGTACTTGGGGTATGGATGGTGAACGTGGTGTTCTCATTTGGCCACCGCATGCTGAACTTCCAGTCCGCACGGGTGACCTATTTCGTCAACGCTTCTTTATTTATCTACCTGGTACACCACCCGCTGACGCTGTTCTTTGGCGCCTGGATCATGCCGGCCATCAGTTCGAATACCCTGGGCTTCTTGACCGGTCTGATTTTTGTGGTTGGCTGCGCGTTAATCCTTTATGAGATTCACCTGCGTATTCCTGTGCTGCGTTTCCTCTTTTCCGGTAAGCCGCAGCAAAAGCCCTCAAAAGCGCAGATCGCTAGCCATTAAGTATTGGCATCGTTTGCCAGACCCGGAATATGGGTCTGGCTGAGCAACTGCTGATACAGCTGCGTGGTCTCATCATCAAAACAGACGAAATAAACCACCTCCGGCAGGCTACGACGGGTAAGAAAGGCCGCTACCGTGCTCACCGCAATTTCGGCAGCGTCTTTCGGCGGATAACCATAGGCTCCCGTTGAGATAGCCGGGAAAGCAAGGCTGTGATAGCCATTATCCAACGCTAGCTGCAGACTATTACGGTATGCTTCCTGCAACAAAGACGCTTCATTCTCTCCCCCACCCTGCCAGACAGGTCCGACAGTATGGATGACCGCCTTTGCCTTCAGGTTACCCGCGTGCGTAATCACCGCATGTCCGGGCGGACAGGTTCCCTGCTGCTGGCGGACAACGGCACAGGCTTCCTGCAGCGAGGGGCCAGCGGCACGGTGAATCGCACCATCAACACCACCACCGCCCATCAATGAAGGATTGGCTGCATTGACGATAACATCCACCTCAAGGTGGGTAATATCCCCCTGCAGCACCTGAATTCGTACGGTCATGCTCACTATCCTCTAACTAAGACAGAAATATTGTCTACCATAGACAACGCCGACCGCAACTTCGTTTCAGTCTATTCATAGACCACAGTTAATATCGCAAGTTTTTTTTCAGGGTCGACCCACCTCATGCTTGCGGTCGCTTTTGCATTGGTTAACTTACCCCCTTGCAACAAATCACTAACATTAGTGGTTTGTACTTTGTATTTTCCATTTTCGTAGCAGCTCACGTTTATGCGCTGAGAGCTAGACTGGTAGTCGCAAGGAGTCTCAACAATTTGTCCGCGGAAATGAATGATCCCGTCCGAGGCAGCCAATGATGGCGTACTGCTAAGAATCAGCAGGGAGAGAGGTACGGTAAAAGAGTGAAGAAATGTTTTCATGGTAACGCCCCTCATTCAAGATCGTCCGTGAATCTACCCTTCCTGATCTGAAATTCGTGGTGAATACACATTTTGTAAACATTACATTTACATTAGTGTGCTTAGTCTTTGATTTCAAGTATTTTTCTCATAGATTATTTGTATGGTTATGAGCCGCATACCCGATCATCACTCCTCTTTTTATCGTAAAAAAGGCCGTAACCTTTATGGTTACGGCCCAGAAATAATGATGACTAACGGAAGTTACAACCCGCAGCCCCCGGCTGATTGCACAGATTTGCACTGCCTGCATTCACAAAGCTCGACGAATCACTGTTCAAAGAACCAAAATTAATGCTGGTTGTATTACCATTGCCTCCGCTGTTACCACCGTTACCGCTGCCTGTGCTACCACCGTTACCGCCGCCAGTACCACCACCGTTACCGCCGCCTGTGCCACCACCGTTACCGCCGCCTGTACCACCACCGTTACCGCCGCCAGTACCACCACCGTTACCGCCGCCAGTACCACCACCGTTACCGCCGCCAGTACCACCACCGTTACCGCCGTCTGTGCCACCACCGTTACCGCCGCCAGTACCACCACCGTTACCGCCGTCTGTGCCACCACCGTTACCGCCGCCTGTGCCACCACCGTTACCGCCGCCTGTGCCACCGCCGTGGCCACCATGCCCACCGTGACCATGACCACTGCCGTAGCCACCACCGTTACCATCGTGACCGCCCTGGCCACCGTGATCATGATCTCCACCCATACCGCCGCCATGGTGACCGCCACTGCCGCCGCCCTGGCCGCCGTGACCTTGACCGCCACCTATGCCGCCACCATGATTACCGCCACTGCCGCCACCCTGACCGCCGTGACCTTGGCCACCACCTATGCCGCCGCCATGATTACCGCCACTGCCGCCACCCTGACCGCCGTGACCTTGGCCACCACCTATGCCGCCGCCATGATTACCGCCACTGCCGCCACCCAAGCCACCGT